>JACDAW010000315.1 GCA_013695245.1 Pyrinomonadaceae bacterium
AGATACGCCAGCTCGTCGAGATTTCGCACAAGAGCGGTCACTTGGAAGCGGGCGAGCAACAGTTGATCAATCGCATCTTAGATTTCTCCGAAGCTGAGGTTAGAGAAGCGATGGTGCCGCGCACGGCCGTCGCTGCGCTGCCCACGTCGGCTTCGCTGGAAGAAGCCGAATCAGCTTTTTGCAGTCTCGGATATTCGCGCCTTCCCGTCTATCGAGAGCAATTGGACAACATCATCGGCGTGCTGTTTATGAAAGAGATGTTGCCTTGTCTGCGGAGACAAGACCCGAACCCATTCGAGTTGGAGAAGCTGCTGCACCCGCCGATGTTTGTGCCTGCGACGGCGAAACTCGGCTCTGTGCTTGCGCAGATGCAAGGAGCGCAGTCGCACATCGCGTTTGTGATTGACGAACACGGCGGCATCGAAGGGATCGTGACGCTCGAAGATTTGCTGGAAGAGATCGTCGGCGAGATCAACGATGAATATGATGAGGAAGTGCGTCAGCAGATCGTCGAGGAAGATGGATCGTATCTTGTTGACGGAATGCTCGCAGTGCGCGATGCGAACCGGCATTTAGATTTGAAGATACCGGAAGAAGCAGGTTACACGACGCTCGCCGGGTTTATGCTATCGCAAGCCGGAAGGCTGTTGTTGCACGGCGAAGCGGTTGATTACGACGGGGCGCGCTTTACGGTCGAGCGCATGGATCACCGTCGCATTCGCCGCATCCGCTTCACGCCCGCGCCGAAAGAGAACGGAAGCAGCACGGCGCAAAGCTCTTCTGACTAAACTTTAAGTTGAAGCTTTAACGAATCATTACTTCGAGCCGGTAACTCGCGTTACCGCGCGTGCCGCCGACGCTAATCACGTAATTGCCCGCCGCCGGTAATTCGCCTGTCCACTCAGTTGTCTCCGTCGCCAACTGTTTCCCGCGCGGAGCAGTAATGTCGAACACGGCGTTATCCTCAAGCGAAGTGATGCGCACCGTCATCGTCTGTCCTTTGCGCGCCGCAAGCACGTTACGGTTTCTCGTCCCGCGCACGACCGCATCTTCAACGCGCGCGGTCGAACTGCCGCGCGCGAAACGCAAGCGGCGAGTCACATCGCGTTGCGCGAAGGAAGCGGGCGTTTGCGCGCATAGGAAGGCGAGACACAGCAGGGCGAGTAATGCTTTAACTTTGCGCAGCGACATTTGAAAACCTCAACTTTTATTTTGGATGAAATCTAAAGAACCGAAATTGGCAGGGAGGTTGTCTCCACACTAAGATGAGCATTAAGCGATTCGAGTTAAACTAACTTCACTTTTCAGAATCTTCACTTTCCGTTTCTTCAGTCGCGTCCTTTTCCGCGTCTCTATCTTTCGCTTCAAAATCTTCTGCCGGGGCATGGTAAGCGAGAACTTCCCTGTCGCCCGAATCCGGCAGCACGCGGGAAGCTAAATCATCCAGCAAACGACGAAAGCGAGTTGGCTCCGGCGGCAATGTGCTGTCGCGCACAAGCTCATTTTCGCTCGTTGCGGATTGCAGGCGAATCAACTGCGCGGCGCCGCGCCGACAAGCATGACACGCGACGAGATGCGAAACGATGGCTTTTGATTCAA
Organism: Pyrinomonadaceae bacterium; assembly: GCA_013695245.1. Taxonomy (GTDB): domain Bacteria; phylum Acidobacteriota; class Blastocatellia; order Pyrinomonadales; family Pyrinomonadaceae; genus JACCYN01. Next base: position 1,600 of record JACDAW010000315.1, read on the forward strand.
CTTCGCTCAAGCCTCCTTCCACGAAAACCGCGAGCGCGTCTTCGTCGAGATGAGCGGCGGCTAAGACGGCCGAAACACTCACCGCAGCTTCCACTTTGCGCTGAAGATGCCCGTGAATCATGCGTCGGATAGCCTCGCTTTCTTTGTTTCTCTTCTGTCGCGGCATCAGTTCGCGCCCTTCCCCTCTAGTTAGACGACTGCTTTCCTCGATCTTTGCTCAAGTTTCAAGCGTTGGCTCGGTTAAATGTCGGCGCACATCTTCCGGCGCAAGGTCGTCGGTCGCCATTGACATACAAATTTCGATCTCTTCTTCGCTTAACCCGCCCGTACCTTTCAACTCCTCGCGGAAGCGTTCGTGGACGTTCGCGTAAACTTTTTCCAACCAGCGCATCACCGTTGATTCATGCACGCGGCCGTTGTTTGATTGCGCTTCGCTGCCGCTACTACTACTGCTGCCGCCGCCGCGCCGCTTGCGCTGAAACCAGACGCGAAGCGGCGAAGCGGGCTGCTCGACGAGCCGTGCGATCTCGCGCAGCTTCAAATTTTCAACGTGGTAGAACAACAGCAATAGCTTTTCGTGTTCACCAAGTCCGGCGAAAGCTGCGTTCAAAGCGTTAACGGTCGCTTCCCTGTAGCGGCGGCGCGTAATATCGTCGAGCATCTCCGCCTCGCCGCCGCGCGCTTCGCTTCCGCTTAACGTCGGGCGCTCCTGCGCTTCGCCACCGCCCGCCGACCAAGCATCGAGAGAAATCTCGTTGTGACTCGCGCGATGCAAATCTACGGTCGCGTGCCAGATGATGGCGCGCAACCACCCGTGCAGCGTGCCGCGCCCGCTATAAGTTGCAAACTTCGATTGCCGCACGCCCTCAATCTCGCGCGTGCCGTAAAGTTCGGTATAGACGTGATCGACGACCTCATCGGCGTCCGTCTCGGCTTTCGCCAGATGACGGGCGATGCGTTCGATGTAACGACGATAGCCGCTATCGAAATCCCACCAAGCGTGCTCGTTCCCTGCGGCGCAGGCGAGCGCGAGATAAAGATCAGTCGCCTGAATCTCTCCGATAAAGCGGCGCAAGTCGTCAACGGTAGGAGCGCTTTCGGCGAGATACTTATGAGCCGCAGCGTTTAAAGAGTGTGCGAAATCTTGGGCAGAAACTTTGTAGTTGGGCGCAACTTCGGCGCAGCGCGCATAAAGCGCGGCGATGTCGGGGGCGCATTCGTTCCATGCGCGCTCAAGAATGGTCAGGGT
>JACDAW010000316.1 GCA_013695245.1 Pyrinomonadaceae bacterium
AACGCCGGAGGCGATTGTGATCGAGATCGTCGGTCAACTCACTATCGGCGGCAACAATGAAGCGTTAATTGAAAAAGTGCGCGGTCATCTCGCCGCCGGGCGGCGTCTCGTGGTGATCAATTTGCAGCAGTGCCAGCGCGTGGATAGTAGCGGCTTCGGCGATCTCGTGACGTGTGTTGTGACGGCGGCGCGGCACAACGCGCACGTGCGTCTGACGAACGTGTCGTCGCAGATTCGGAGTCTCGTTAAGATGGCGCACCTGCACACCGCCTTCGAGATTTTTGATACGGAAGAAGCTGCGCTTAAAGCTCCGCTGCCTTCCGACTGAATTAGAAACGCGCAAAGCGGCTAGCGGTGTGATTTGATCATAAGCTCTTTGGATTGACGCGCTCAAAGTCCGTGTAAGCCGGATGCGAAAATCGAATGACACTTCTCGAAGACTGCTTCGGCGCAAACGAATTGAGATCGATCTTTAATGGTTGGCGATGAAACGACGCGCATGGGTTAACGAGCTTTTGATCTTTCTCGCTTTCTGCGGGTTGACGTGCGCGATGACATGGCCGTGGGCGCTTCACCTGCGCGACGCGCTGCCCGATACGGGCGATCCTTACTACAATTCGTGGATGCTTTGGTGGAATTATCATCAGACCTTCACCGATCCGCTCAATCTCTTTCACGCCAACATCTTTTATCCTTACCGCTACACCTTAGCCTTCAGTGAACACGCTTACGGCTTGGCGTTAATTTTCTTTCCGCTTTTCGCCGTAGGACTGCGCCCCGTGACCGTGCACGGCGTGGCGATGCTCACAGGCTTTGCCTTCTCCGGTTACGGAGCGTTTCGATTAACGCGCACGCTTAACACTTCTAACGGCGCGGCGTGGATAGCAGGCATCGCTTTCGCTTTCATCCCTTATCGCTTTCATCAAATCTCTCACTTAAACTACGTCTTCGCCGGGTGGATTCCCATCCTGCTCGAAGCCCTCGTTCTCTTCGCGCGCGCGCGGAGTTGGAGACGCGCGGCGTGGCTCGGCGCGGCGTTTTTGATGAACGCGCTCACGTGCATTCACTGGTTGATTTTAACAATCGTCCCGCTTCTTCTCTCCGCCGTCTTTTTACTAACGCATTACAAAATATGGCGCGACGCGCGCTTGTGGTTGCGTGGCGGCGTGATGATTTTCGCAGCGACGATCTTGATGTTGCCGTTTCTTGTGCCGTATTTGCGCGTCGCAAAACTGTATAACTTTGTGCGTAGTTCAGAGGATGTTGCTTATCATTCGGTGCGTCCCGTGCACTGGTTAACGGCCGAGCCGCAGAATAAAATATGGGGCGGCATGGGGGCGCGCGAGGCGATTGCCGAAAAAGCGCTCTTCCCCGGCTTGCTCATTCCACTGCTCGCCGCCTTCGCCTTCCTACCCGTTGCGCCGCAAAGAAGAAGTAGTGATGCTCAAGAGCGCGAAACCGAAGCGCGTTTGAAGCGTTCTGTCGTTAACGGAAACTCATTTCTAAACATGCGCGGGCACCGCAATGTTGAGACACTCTTTTTAGGATTTATCTGGACAGTAATCGGATTCGCGGGTTCGTTCGGAATGAACTTCTTTTTTCACCGTGCGCTCTTTGAGTATGTGACGCTTTTCAGAAGCATCCGCGTGCCAGCGCGGTGGGCGATGATTTGCTATCTCGGTCTTGCGCTCCTCGCAGGCGTTGGCGCGATGCGATGCGTCAAACTTTTTGCCAAGATATGGCCGACACGTTTGAACGCGCGAACGACCGTTTGCTATGTGATGATCGTTGTATCCGTGCTATTCGAGCAACGCACCGCGCCACTTCAATTGACGCGAGGCGCAGTTGACCCGGACGCGGTAACGCTCAAACTTAAAGAGACGCCGATGCGCGGCGGCATCGTCGAGCTTCCGGCGGGCGGCGTGGTTAATCCACTCTACGTGTTGCGCGCGGCCGATCATGCGCGCCCGCTCATCACCGCCTATTCGGGTTTCGTGCCGCCGCTTGAAAGCGAGATCGAAACTTTGACCAGAACGCGCCCTGTGCCTGAGCGTCTGCTCGATCTCTTTGAACAAGCGCCTGCGTCTTATCTGGTTGTTCATAATTCGTTTCTGTTGCCTGAAAGCCGCCTCGCGTTGGAAGATTTTTTGTGGCGCGCGATTGCCGCCGGGCGTCTGCGCTTTATCAGCAGCTACGGC
>JACDAW010000128.1 GCA_013695245.1 Pyrinomonadaceae bacterium
GCATTTCCGATTACGACGCAATCCGGCGCAGGTTCAAGATGACGCGCGTCGTATCCATGCGCCACTGAAATCTTTAATTGTTCAAGCATTGTGGACATCGGCGGATAGACGTTTTCGTCCGAACCCGTGACGACAGCCCCACGCGCCTGAAGCATTCCGGCGAGCGAAGCCATCGCCGTTCCGCAGATGCCGATTAAGTGATAGTGCATAAATCAAAGTATGAAGGCGGAAGGATGAGGGATGAAGAACGCACACTAGCTTGCTTAACGCGCGCTACCCTTGTGCTTCTAACTTCATCCCTCCGCTTTCATTGTCCATCCTTTCTACTGCGACGGGCAGTGTGAAGGTAAACGTTGAACCTTTGCCCAATTCTGATTCGACCGTGATTGTGCCGCCGTGCAGTTCCACGAGTTGTTTCGTGATGTAGAGTCCGAGTCCCGTGCCTTTTTCGCCGCGTGATGAGCGGTTGCGCGCTTGTTCGTATTTGTCGAAGAGGCGCGGAACGTCTTCCGCTGCGATGCCGATGCCTGTGTCGTGGACGCTGACGAAAACGTAATCGCCACTCAGTCCAGCTCGAACTTCAACCATTCCGCCGGGCGACGTGAATTTTACGGCGTTGGAGAACAGATTGACGAGGATACGACGGAGCTTCGTGCGGTCGGCGCGCACGCAAGGCAAGTCGTGCGGCAGTTCCTCTTTAAACGTGAGGGCTTTTTCGCGCGCGAGCGGCAGAATCGTTTCGCCGAGTTCGGTAACGAGTGCGCGCAAGTCAGTTGACACAAGGTCGAGACGGAGCGTACCGGATTCGAGTTTGGAAGCGTCAAGCAAGTCATTGACGAGTTCGATCAAGCTTTGCGTGTTGCGCTCCATCATCCCGACCATTTTGTTTTGTTCGGGTGAGAGTTCGCCGAGACGGCCTGATGTGAAGAAATTGATCACGCCGCTAATCACCGTTAGCGGCGAGCGAAGATCGTGCGTCGTGAGCGCAAGAAACTCTTCTTTCATCTGCCCCACTTCGCGCAGTTTGGCGTTTGCCTCGTTGATTTGGGCGTTCGATTTCTGCAACTCTTCGTTGAGGTGTTCAAGTTGCTCGCGCTTCTCTTCGAGTTCGGCGAGCACGCGGATCAAATCCTTGTTCTGTTGTTGCAGTTCTTCCACCGCAGATTCAGCAGGGTCGTCGCGGAAACGCGCTTGCAGTTCCGCGATGTGAGCGTGCGCTTCAGAAGACAGTTGCGGCGGAAGCCACTTAACAAGGGTCACTTGCGTGCCTTCATCCGGCGCAGTCGTGATCTGGAATTCATCCATCAGGCGGCGCGTCCCCGCAAGTCCTACGCCGAGACCCGATTCGGATTGATAACTGCCGCGCAAAATAGATTGCAGCGTTTCGGTTTTGATGCCGGGGCCATTGTCGCGCGCCGTAATCATCAGTCCGGTGTTCGTTTCGCCCTGTTGTGCGATGGCTAAAGAGATCGCGCCGTGCTTCGCATACTCGTAGATGTTGCGCGTGAGTTCAGAGACGGCCGTTGTGATCTTGATCTGCGTCGTTGAATCGAAATTCATGTCGCGCGCAATCGTGCGCACGCGCTCACGCACGCGCACAATGTCGGATTCGCTGCGCACATAGATGTCGCCAAGTCGGATTGAAGTTATGCCTTGCATAATTTGACTTAACGCGCGACGAGAACGGTCGCGTCATCAGAATCGCGCCCGTAATCGCGCATCAGGACGCCCGCGATCATCTGCCCCTCCTTGCCAAGCAATCCGGGATAATCCCCGATGTCCCACGTTTGACTTAAGCCGTCGCTTGCCATCACGACCGTTGCGCCGTCCGTCCATTTGCCCGTGAGTACATGAATTCGTTCAGGAAGGCGCAAGCCCAGCGTGCCGTTGGTTGAAACAGGATGCAAAGGTTGGGGGGAATTGAGCACTCTCACAAGAACGTTACCGACGCCCGCATACTCGAAACTATTCTCTTCCGAATTTATCACGCACACGCCCATCACCGCGCCGCGCGTGGCGCGCAAAGCGTCGTGAGTCGCAAAGATGAGTTCGTTTAAAGGTTCGCCGCGCCATCTCTTCAATGAAGCGAGGGCAGCTTGCGCCGCTTCACGCGCGCCCCACCCGTGACCGAGTCCGTCAACGACGGCAAATAATCTACGCTGCCTGTGTTTGCACATAAGATAAGCATCACCGTTTGCATCCTCACCCGGAATGGGGCGACTCCAGACGCCGATGCGCTTTGCCGCAACTGTTTTAAGCTCTGTGTCCGCAGCATCCGTCCACTTGCGTCCCAAGATGGCTGTTCCGTGCATCGTGCGCCGCGTGCGTGTGAGCGCGAGCCGCGCGGTGCTGCGAACTGAAGAGTAAATCTCAAACTCGTCGAGCAGACGACGAATCGCGCCGAAGCCCACGCCAAGCCCGCCGCCGGTCGTCGCTCCGTCCGACGTGGCGCGTTCGACATTGTAAATGCCCGGCCCCTTATCGGCGTAAAAAAGTTCGATCCCGCGCGGCGCGCCTTCGAGCGTTGTGGTGAAATGAATGGAGCCGCCCCCGGTCGCATAGCGCACGGCGTTAGTGGCGATCTCCTGCACGACGATGTCAAGTTCGGCCAACTTCGTTTCGTCGAAGCCGAGGCGATTTGCGAAAGAATGCACGACGCGGCGCGCGGCTCCGACGTGAGCTTCCTCGCTGATCTCGACCGAATGAATTTCTCGCATTAAAACTTACAGTAAATTGAGTTAAAACTCTTAATGAATCCAGCGCACAACGGTGACGCGCGTGCCCTGTCCCGCAATTGATTCGATCTTGAATTCGTCAACCATGCGTTTTGAGCCGGGCAGCCCTTTGCCTAATCCGCCGCCCGTCGAATAACCGTCGCGCATGGCGAGATCAACGTCTGCGATTCCCGGCCCTTCGTCCTCGAAGATCAAACGCAGCCCGCGCTTGCCGGTTGCGCTGCTTGCGGACTGCGTGATGAGGCGTCCGCGCCCGGCATACTTAACGATGTTGCGCGCGAGCTCGGAAGCGACCGTCGTGAGTCGGGTTTGATCGATAATGCGAAAGCCGAGTTGGGACGCGATATTGCGCACTTCGTTGCGCGCGACGGCGATGTCGCGTTCCGTCTCAAGAGGGATTGATCTGTTCTCCAACGAAGTTCAATCCTCCGTCAAATGCTTCCTCGGCGCCGATGCCGAATTCATCGCGCAGCAGTTTGATGCCTTCGTCAACATTCAAAACTGTGTCAACGCCGTTGAGTTCTAAACCCAACTCGACGAGCGTGATCGCAACGGCCGGTTGCATCCCGACGACCACCGTGCGGGCATCCATAATGCGCGCCATCGCCGCGATGTCACTAAGCATCCGACCGATAAAGGAATCAACCATTTCAAGCAGCGAAATATCTATCAGCACGCCACGCGCGCCCGTGCGTTCGAGTTCCGTAAGTATGCGTTCTTGCAGAAGCAACACGGTCTGGTCGTCCATATCAACTTGGATTGGAACGACAAGCACGCGCCCGACTTTTAAGATTGGAATGCGCCCGTGACCGTTCATGATTTAATCAACTCCCTTGATCCGTTCACCATCCGGTGTGTTTATGAAATTGATAGTAAATTGTTGATTGCATCGGTGAAGATGCAACGGCGATTAGTTTCAGCGCAGAGTTTCGGTTAAATGTCAGTGTTGCTCGCGCGATTTGTTGTCATCAATAATGCCGGAGCCATGCGCTGAGAGACGCGCGGTTGTGGCATTGGCGTTTTCCGCGCTTCCATTATTTTGGTTCATCACTGACAACGCTCGCGCCGAAACAACGGCGCGCCCGCTCATCTCCAGAGCAAGTTTAATGCCGTCAGACATCTGCGCGCGTGTCGTGATCTGCGTGAGATCAATGCCGAGTTGCACCATTGTC
>JACDAW010000396.1 GCA_013695245.1 Pyrinomonadaceae bacterium
CGCGCAGAGTTTCCTTTGCGCGCGCAGTGAAGCCAGAGTTTATAAGGTTGAAGAGTTTGCTCCGCAGCTCGAAGTGTGGCGAGAGGTGCGCGTGCTCTTCGAGCGACTTGAGCCTGAGTCGCGCATCGTCGTCTGCGGGGCGGGGCACGTCGGCGCGTCGCTCGCACGCCTCGCGCACACGCTGGGTTATCGCGTGACGCTCATTGATGATCGCGCCGAATTCGTCCGCCGTGAACACTTTCCCGAAGAAAGTATTGAACTCATTGCCGCGACGAATTGGACTGAAGCTCTACGCGCGAATTTAGGCGCAGGGCGCGGCGTCGCGGTTGCGGTCGTCACGCGCGGGCATAATGAAGATGAAGAGTGTATGAGGACGGTGCTCGGCGTGCGCCCTGATTATGTCGGGATGATCGGAAGTAAACGGCGCACGAACATTGTGCTCGGAAGATTAAGAGAAGAAGGTTTCAGCGAAGAGATTTTGAGAGAAGTGCGCGCGCCTATCGGTTTGGACATCGGCGCGGTGACGCCGGAAGAAGTTGCGCTGGCAATTCTCGCGGAGATCGTCCTTCTCAGGCGTAATGGTTCAGGCGCGCCGCTTTCGGAATGGCGACGCAAGTAAGATTTCTCCAACCTCGATCAAGAGTAAGGGCAGTTCTGAAATATGGCGACAGTACACGTTGAGCCGGCATACTCACGGCGCGCGATGGATATGTTTCGCGCGCTTGAGCATCGTAACTTCCGACTCTTTTGGGCAGGGGCATTTCTCTCGAACACCGGCACGTGGATGCAGATGGTGGCGCAGAGCTGGCTTGTGCTTGAGCTTACCGACTCGGCGTTCTGGCTTGGCTTCGATGCTTTCATCGGACTCGCCCCCGGACTGCTGCTTACGCTCGTCGGCGGCGTCTTCGCCGATCTCGTTGATCGCAAAAAGCTGCTTATCTACACGCAAGTGGGCGCAGGGCTTTCCGCGCTCGTGCTCGCTGTGCTGGTCGCAACAAGCACGGTCGCGGTGTGGATGATCCTCGTTCTCTCTTTCGCTACGGGATGCTGCATGGCGCTCGCTGGCCCCTCTTATCAAGCGATCACGAAAGACCTCGTCGGGCGCGAAGATTTAGCAAATGCGATTGCGCTCAACTCGACGCAGTTTCAGCTCTCGCGCGTCATCGGCCCCGTCTTCGCCGGAGCAACGATGCACGCGCTCGGACTCGCCGGATGTTTCTTCCTTAACGCCGCGTCGTTCGTCTTTGTGATCGGCGCGCTGCTGCTCGTGCGCTTTGATACGACTGAAGCGCAGGAGACAGCCGTGCGCTCGCTCAAGGATAAGAGCGCGTTGTGGGGAGATTTGCTCGACGGATTGCGCTACGCGGCGCAGCGACCGCGCGTGCGCACGTTGCTGATAATTTCGTCTTTGACGAGTCTTTTCGGCGCGCCTTACATCGCACTAATGCCCGTCTTTGCGCGCGACGTGTACGGCTTCGGTGAAAGCGGCTACGCGATGATGATGGGCGTGGCAGGCGTTGGCGCTTTCTTCGGCGCGCTGCTTCTCACCTTTCTCGGCGATTTTCGACGCAAAGGCGCGATTGTGCTCGTTGGCGCGCTCGCTTTCGGCTTAAGCATCGTCGGGTTTTCGCTCGCGGCGCATTCAGCCCTCGCGCTCGCGTTGCTCTTTGGCGTCGGCTTTGCGATGACCACTTGCGTTGCGCTTGTTAACACGCTGTTGCAACAACTCGTGACGGACGAGATGCGCGGGCGCGTGATGAGCATGTTTATACTTTCTTTCGTCGGCACCGCCCCGTTCGGAAATCTGATCGCCGGGGCGATGGCGCGTCGCTTCGGCGCTCCCTCAACGCTCGCCGCGTGCGGAGCGGTAATCGCATTGTTTACGCTGATCGTCGGCTTGCGCAATCGTCGTTTGTGGCAAGAAGTAGGTTGATCCTAACTGCTCTCTCTGTATCAACTTGCAAGTTATCTTTACTAATCGCCAGCCGGACGAACCCCGCTCATAAGTTCTCGCATCCCAAAAGCTGAAACTAGCAACGCCCTCGCATCAGGTTCGCGCAAGAAAGAATTGGCACTCCCGTTCTATGAAGAGAGCGAACGCAGAAAAAGCGTCACGCGCGTGCGTTATCGAAAGCTTTTGAGGAGAAAAATATTATGCAGGCTCGGAAAAGTTTCTTGCTGAATGTAGTTGTACTCGCGGGACTAATGGCAATTGCCACCGCTTCCGCAAACGCGCAGGGTGTGATCGTGCCGCGACCATGCGAGCGTTGCCCGCGTCCAACGCAGGCGTTGCCGCGCACGCTGCCGATTAAGTCAATTAAGATTGACACGAAGATCACGGGACAAGTCGCCACCACGCACGTCGAGCAAGTTTTCCGCAACGATACGGACGCTGTTTTGGAAGGGACTTATTTTTTTCCGATCCCGGAGACGGCGTCCGTGTCGGAGTTTGCGATCTGGGACGGCAATCGTAAGTTGGTCGGCGAGGTTCGTTCGCGCGAGGAGGCGCGACGGATTTACGACGAGATCGTGCGTCGCCAGCGCGATCCCGGCTTGCTTGAGTATGCAGGGAAAAATCTGTTTCAAGCGAGCATATTTCCGATTCCGGCGCACTCCGATAAAAAGCTTGAGCTGACATACACGCAAGTGTTGCAAGCGGAGTCAGGCACAGTCGCCTACCGCTATCCGCTCGGCACGGGCAGAAATTTAACGACTATCGGCACGGTTTCAGGACGCGTTGAGATCGAGAGCCGCGAAGCCTTGCGCAACATCTATTCGCCGAGTCATGCGGTTGACGTAAAAAGAGATGGCGAACGCCGCGCGAGTCTTTCCTTTGAGTCAACGGGCAGGGAGAATCCGCAGGATTTCCAACTCTTCTATTCGCTTTCGTCATCGGATTTTGGGCTTTCGCTTTTAACACATCGCGAACCGGGTAAAGACGGTTATTTTCTTCTTATGATCTCGCCGAAAGATAATTGGTCGGAAGAGGAGCGCACGGCGAAAGACATCGTGTTTGTGCTTGACACTTCCGGCTCGATGGATGAGGCAGGCAAGATGGAGAAGGCGCGCGCCGCGCTGCTTTTCGGAATACGCGGTTTGCAGTCGGAGGATCGTTTCAACGTCGTTTCGTTTGCCGGTGAAGAACGCTTGATGGCTGGCGACATGATTGCGGCGGACGACGCGGGGCGCGCGCGCGGCGTTGAATTCGTCAGAGGTTTGCGACCGACAGGCGGCACAAACATTAACGCCGCGCTCGTCGCCGCCGAAAATCAATTTGACGGAAGCAATCGCCCGAAGATGATCGTCTTTTTAACTGATGGACTTCCGACCGTCGGTGAGACGGATGTAAACCGCATTGTAGATAACGCGCGCGCGGCGCGGAAGACGAACGTGCGCTTGTTCACTTTTGGCGTCGGCTACGATGTGAACACGGCGCTCTTGGATAAACTCGCGTCTGAGAACGGCGGCGTCGCCGATTACATCGAGCCGCAGGAGGACTTGGAAGTTAAAGTCTCAAACTTCTTCCTGAAAGTTAATTACCCCGTGCTCACAAATCTCGCGCTCGACATGGGCGGCGTGGAAACTGATCTCGTCTATCCGAAACAGATGCCCGATCTGTTTCGCGGAACCCAAATAGCTTTGCTCGGTCGCTACCGCAATGTGAGCGACGTGCGCAACACGCGCGTGCGTTTGACAGGGCAAACCAACCGCCAGACGCGAACGTTCACTTACGAGAATCTCCAGTTTCCATTGAACGAAGACACGAACGATTTTCTGCCGCGATTGTGGGCCACGCGCCGCGTCGGGTGGCTGATGGAACAGATTCGCACAAACGGCGAGAACCGGGAACTGCGCGACGAGATCGTTGACTTAGGCACACGCTACGGTATCGTCACGCCTTACACGTCTTACCTCGCGCTTGAAACGGACGCCGAGCAGGTGAATGTCATTACGAGCGCAGACGCTCAAAGCAGCAGGCAAATCCGCAGCTTACCCGTGCAGGGTAGAAGTGCGGGGGCGGGCGGGAATATGAG
>JACDAW010000409.1 GCA_013695245.1 Pyrinomonadaceae bacterium
GCTGTGCAATCATCCGCCGTTAAACGCATCCCTGCGAGCGCGCGATCAAGAATTGGTTGAATATCTTTTGCGTTGTTCATGTCAGCTTCTCGCCGTAAAGTTAATTACCTGAAAATCTTAATGTAAACTTTGAATCAAGTATCTAAACCAAACTTCCAAACATACCACGCGATTATACGCTTCTTCGCTTCGCTGCGTTTACGGCGAAAATGTGAAGAGATGTTTTCAAAACGATTAAATCCAATCGCACAGTTTTAACCGATGAGCGCGTTGGGCAACTGTAAATCTTGACGGGGCGGAATGAGGACGTGTTTCTGCGCAAGCTGAAAGAAAAGGCTTAGTCCTGCCTGAAGTTCTTTATCGAGTTTGTAACAGATATTTTCACGCAAGTATTCCTCAAGCCCGGCGCGCGGTAGCTTGAGTTTGTCTTCATAAAGCGCGGCGATCTCTGCGGCGTGCAGCAGTCCTTCGTCGCGCGCTCTCGCCCAATCTATTCCTTGCAGAACCGCTGCCTCTTCCTCACGCAACATCCACAGCGCGAAAACAAAACCCAAGTTGGTGTGCTCGCGCCAGAGCGCAGCGAGATCAAAAACTTGAACATCATCGCGCTTGATCGTCATCGCCGGATCGCCAATCAGAAGCGCCGCGTCGAAATTTGTTAACATCGTATCGAGATCAGGAGAAGACGGAGCGAAGACGGGCGCGCATTGGAGAAACTCACGAAAGATAATCTGCACCAGCGCGGCCGAAGTTCTGGATGATAAATCAAGCGCGACCGAACTGATTTCTTCGAGCCGCGCACGCCGCGTTACCAGCACGACGCTGCGCACACGCCGTCGCGCCCCGACACACACGCCCGGCACAACCGCAACATTAGACATGCGCGCGTATTCAATGACCGGCACAAGCGCAGCATCAACGCGACCGCTTGCTAGAAGATCGGCGCAGCGCGCGGGCGCGGCGTCCAAATCGAGTTCCACAAGATTTTGCATTGAGCCGTAACGGAAACTCCAGATGAGCGGCGCGGTATTTAAGTAGCTTGATGCTGCGATGTGCGGTACGCTTTTTTTGTTTGCCCTAATAATCGGCGCTCCTGACGTGTGTTCTCTTGCTCCCTAATTACTACGCGGACTTGATGCTAACGCACGCCGCGTAGGGGGCGCAACAAAGCCAACACACACAGCTTTGGCGAGAGGCGCGCGTTGACAGTTTTCACCAGCGCCAAGTACCATACGCCACTATTTTATTGAACAAATGAATTCTATGCGCATCTACGATGTCAGCGTTCCCATTCATGCTCGGATGCCCGTTTATCCGGGCGATCCGCAGGTGGAAATAGAAGCGTGGGCGGCGATTGCGAAGGGTGATGTCGCCAATCTTTCATGCTTGAGATTCGGCGCGCACACAGGCACGCACGTTGACGCTTCCGCGCACTTCATCGAAGGCGGGCGCAAGGTCGCCGAACTTCCACTCGATGTGCTCGTCGGCGCAGCGCGCGTGATTGAGATACCGGAAGACGTAAGAGAAATTAAAACGAGCCACTTAACGCGGGCGAATTTGAGTGGCGCAACGCGCGTGCTCTTTAAGACGCGCAACTCTTCGTTCTGGGGAAACGACGCTCAACGCTTCCGCGAAGATTTCGCGTATCTTTCGCCGGATGTGGCGAGCTTGTTAGTTGAAAACGGCGTACAGCTCGTCGGCATTGATTATTTGTCTATCGAAGAGTTTCATTCCGCAACGCATGACACGCACAAGATTCTGCTCTCCAACGAAGTGGTCATCATCGAAGCACTCGATCTGAGCGCTGTTCCGGTGGGAGATTATGAACTCATCTGCCTGCCGATCAAAATTGCGGAAGGAAGCGGCGACGGCGCTCCGGCGCGAACCATCTTGCGCGAGTTGCGTAAGTAAAAGTTACAATCTCGATGCAGTCGCAAGTAATCATATTCCATCAAGCATAGGAATTACAGACGAAAAAATCAGTGCAACAAAAAGAGTTCATTCGAGCGCGGGCAGTGATGCTTGGTAAAACCATTGACGAGTTGATCCAGCTTTTGGCGAGCGATGATCTACCGACACGTTTCCTCGCCGAGATGTGTCTGCGCGATAAAACTTCGACTTGACTGAGTTTTCGACCTGCGGCTTCGCAAGGTGAGCGTCAAAAATCTGTCGAAGAATGGCAAACATGGTGGCGGCTTAATCGAGAGACGTTCAAAAAGCGTTGGTAAATGATTTCGTGTCAAAACGGAAATGAGGGCGTATGAGTTCTGCCGCAGACGAGGCGCAAGATAAGCCGGGATACAACGAGCGCGTTTACAAACTTGTGCGCCGCATCCCAGTCGGGCGCGTGATGACGTATGGGCAGCTTGCGGAGTTGCTTGGCGAAGGATACACGCCGCGCACAATCGGTTATGTGATGCACGCTGCTCCCGAAGACGTGCCTTGGCATCGCGTGATCAACGCGCAGGGAGCGTGTTCGACAGGGCGCATTCTCCTACCGCAGAATAAACAGCAACTTCTCCTTGAAGCCGAAGACATCCATTTCGATTTGCGCGGGCGTTGCGACCTCAACCTTTATCGCTGGACGCCGGAGGAAGCTACAGCGCCGGAAGGGGACGAAACTAACGATCCGCAGGGAACGCTTTTTACGAATTAAATCGCCGGAGGGATGCTTGATGAACAATAAACCTGTTGCGCGATAAGGCAGCGAGCGCGAAGACAGATGCTGCCTTACCAGAATTAAAGATTAGATAGCCAAACCTGTTCTTTGAAAGATTCGGTCAAAGGCTCGTAGGTTCACAAGTCCT
>JACDAW010000431.1 GCA_013695245.1 Pyrinomonadaceae bacterium
ACGAGGGCGCGGATAAACTCAAACCGCGCGTGTAGAAGCTCGCCATGCGCGTGCCGCCGTCGTAAAACACGCGCTCGATCCACGGCAAAAGACTTTTACCCGTGTTCGGATCGCGCGTGCGGACGAAGCGCTCGACGGTGTCGGGAGGCAGTCCGTCAACTTTGATGATCACGACGCGCTTCGCCTGCGCGAACGAAACGGATTGCGCGGCGAAGATCATGGCGCAAGCGATTACTGCCGACTTAGCAAGATGCGAAATCTGAATGATTATTCTTCGGCTTGGCATGTTCCGTTGCTATTTGCTTACTTTAACGATTCTGATTGTTCTACACGAGTTTAGATAAATACAGGATTAACAGATTTAAATACTGTGGTGCGGGCGGAGACGACAAAATTCAGTTTTGCTTAAACCGATGGTCTAACTCTTATTCCTCGCGGATGCGTTCGAGTTGCGCCTGACAACCTTGTTGTCTTGAATCTGCATCTATATACCGGATTAGAGCGGGTAATTTCGACCTGCCAATTTTTCCCGATTTTTTTACGTTATGCGCTCGTTAACTTCGCAAAAACAACTTCGTGCGTTCGTCTCCTTTTAGGCTTTAAGCCTTTAGCCGTCCATTCCAAACAGGAGAACTTTTGTGATGATGCTGACACAATACAATCAAAAAACTTTCCGCAACATACTAGGGGCAATAGCCTTCATTTTTGCGTTGGCGGTGATGGCGTCGGCGCAAGAGGCCGCTGCCCGAAGCGCGATAGCGAACATCGGGATTGAAAATTTCGGGCAGATGGATGAACGCTTCTATCGGGGTGCGCAACCGAAGACGAAAGATGATTTCAAGGCCCTCGCCGATCTCGGCATAAGGACAGTGATCGATCTTCGTGACGATCCGATGAAGTATGAGCGGCCGATGGTCGAATCTTTAGGGATGCGTTACGTTCACATCCCGATGGTGTCAAAGAAGTATCCGACGGAAGAAGTTGTGCAAACGTTTTTGCGTGTTGTGAATGATCCTGCGACCGGCAAGTTCTTCGTCCACTGCGCGGGCGGGCGGCACCGCACGGGTGCGATGGGCGCCGTCTATCGCTACAATTTCTACCATTGGAGTTTTGATCAGGTGTACACAGAAATGAAGATATACGATTTTTACACGAGATGGGGACACGAGAACTTTAAGACTTTCGTTGAAGACTACTACGCCCGTATGCAGGCGAGCGGAGGAGCTAATCACGCGGCAATAATCACGCCGCCGCTAAACACCGCCCCGACTCGAAGTGAACAACGAAAGCGTTAAAGCGAATTTTGTTTTTGCTAATTGAGAAAGCCGCTCACAAATCAGAGCGGCTTTCTTGCTTCCATCCTGTTGATCTGAAATAGATTTTGTCCTACCTATAAAGGTAAGTGTTGCTCTCCTTCTGCTCCCATTCGATGCTGTCTATGTTCTCCGAATCTGCCGAGAGTATTTCCTCGCTCAGCCGATCCGTGTTCGTTACAGCTCTCAAATTCACGTAATAGACGATCTTCCCTAGCGGATCATCTTCGTCCTCGCGGTTCAACTCGCGTAGCTCCGAATTCAAGCGATGCCGGATGAATATCTGCTTCAGCGCCTCGTGAGTCCGGTCAACGTTACGCGTCTCCACGCAAATCTCCATCGGGCGGAAGACTTGCGCGGGTTCAAATACTTCCAGTGTCCAGAGCGTAATGAGCACGAAGAGGGTGAGAATAACCGCCACCTGCCAGCGACCGACGCCCGTCGCTAACCCGATGCCGAGGCAGATCAGAAGGACGGTGATCTCTTTCGGGTCGCGGATGTTCGTGCGGAAGTTAACGAGCGAGGCGGCGGCGAAGATGCCAAAGGCGCGCGCCGTGCTGTCGCCCACAATAATCATCATCGCTGCCGTCACAACGGCCAGCAGTATTTGCGTCTGCGCAACGTAAGGGTTACGCATCGTGCCCATCATGCGACGACGCGGACGAAGCGCGAGGAGCGTTGACAGAAACGCGGCGAGCGCGAACCTGAGAGTGACTTTCGCGGCCGATGCCGTCCAACTGTCTTCGGAGGCGGCCGTGCCGGAGTCTTCAGTTCCGAAAATTTCGGATATGACACTCCGGCCGCCGCTTTCCTTTTTT
The DNA here is from genome assembly GCA_013695245.1 of Pyrinomonadaceae bacterium. Lineage (GTDB taxonomy): Bacteria > Acidobacteriota > Blastocatellia > Pyrinomonadales > Pyrinomonadaceae > JACCYN01. The sequence continues at coordinate 2,132 of JACDAW010000431.1, forward strand.
TGCGCGTTTGCCTCACCGTTCTCAGTAGTTCCCGTTGCCGCCGGTGAAGCGTTTGTATTCGCGCCGGGCGATGGCTGGTTAAGCTGGATGTAAGAAACCAGCCCGCTCGCAATCATGACGAAGAGGAAAGTCGCCATGAGGACGATGGTCTGCCTGTGTTCCTGCTTCACCACTCACCTCCAATTCTTAATAGGCCGCACACGGCACGCAAGCTCCTAAAACTTGCGAACGAGCGACAATCGAAAACAGCATCTTCTCTTCTAACCGCGTATATTGACGAGCTGATTAATTTTCGCCCGAACTGCCCCGCTCAATATCTGTATTTCTTCCGGCGTATAGTTGGCCGAGCGGAAAGCGTCGTTGAGTTGCCTGTCGCTTAGGCGCGAGAGCAAGCCGCCGATCCATCTCGCCTGCTCGACGGTGATGTTACCGAAAATGCCAGAGTTCTTGCCGCTGTAAGCTAAACGCACCCGGCCGCCTTTCGTGCCTTCGACGAACTTGGTCTTGGCGTAATCATCCGGCCGATTGCGCGTGTGTGAGAGAAAGCTTCCGGTCTTGCCGAAGGTCGCGCCGAGATCGCTGACGACATAGTGAAGTTCGCTGCGCCCGCTCTCGCCGTTAGCGACGTAGAGCACCTTATTGTTTTCATCCTTCAAATCCCAATTGTTGAGGAGAGACATCATCACGATTAACCCTTGAAGCTCTCGCGTTCCTGTGAAGGGGTTGCTCCTCCACGACCACGGATCAAGACGCTTTACGTCTTCGGGTCGCGCCTCAAACTTGACGTTGGCGAAACCGTTTCCCTCGCACCGCTTCACCCTGTCGGCGGGCGGCTCCGGCGCGCCCTCGATCTTGACGCACGGAACAAGATAATTGACCTCGGTCATATAACCTACGGCCCATACAAGGCGCGAGGCGGCGGTTTCCGTCTGCGCCTCGTTGTCGAGTTTCGTCTGCCAAATTTTTCCTGAGCCGTCGCGCACGCGGTACTTAATCGAGTGGCCAGCGGGGTCGTCCCTAATGAAAGTGACGCGAGAGAGATCGGGCTGCATTTCCGCGCCGCCCGATCCGAGGTAGAGATCGCGCGACCCAATGTCTGTCGGCTCGCGCCACATGACGGGCGTGCCCTCCGGCTTCTGCTTTTTCTGAAACGGCAGGGCGGTGGTCGAAAGGCTTAGCAGAAGCGTGATTGATAAAATGATTCGTTTGCGCATAGTTGTTCTCCTCACATACTCAGTAATACCCTCTTAAGGGGAAGTGTTAAGGGTTAAAGACTCGTGTCGCCTGCAAAGTGCAATTGACTGTCGAAATTCTCCTCGCCGGGCGCGCGCGGCACGCGCTCATAAGCGCCTTCCGAATTTAAGACGCGCGCCTTCACGTTATCGCGCATGTAGGCGGCGAGCACCACGTCTTTCAGATAACTCTTCAAATGCGAATCAAGAACTGGCGTAACGACTTCAACGCGACGATCAAAGTTACGTCGCATCCAATCCGCAGAACCGATGTAAACTTCTTCGTCGCCGCCGTTCGCAAAGTAGAAGATGCGAGAGTGTTCGAGAAAGCGCCCGACGACGCTCCTGACATTGATCGTCTCGGAAAGACCGGGAACGCCGGGACGCAACATGCAGGAGCCGCGCACGATGAGATCGATCTCAACCCCGGCTTGCGAAGCACCGTAAAGCGCGGCGATTATTTCTAAGTCGGTCAGGCGATTGGTTTTCGCCACGATACGCGCCCGACGGCCGGCCCGCGCGTGAGCCGTTTCGCGTTCGACGAGCTGGAGCATCCGCGCGCGCAGATTTACCGGCGCGACGAGCAGACGGCTGTATTCCTTCTGCCGGGAAAATCCCGTCAAGAAGTTGAACAAATCCGTCGCGTCGTCGCCGATCTGCGAATCGGCCGTGAGCAGACCAAAGTCCGTATAGACTTTCGATGTCGTGGGGTTGTAGTTACCTGTGGCAATATGCACATAGGTTTGAAGCCCGTGACTCTCGCGGCGCACAACGAGCGCCACCTTGCAGTGTGTCTTGTATCCTGCAACTCCATGCACGACATGAACGCCGGACTCGGCGAGGCGTTCAGCCCATTCAATGTTTCTCTCCTCATCGAAGCGCGCTTTGATCTCGACCACGGCCGTTACTTGTTTGCCCGCCTCGCTCGCCTCGATTAAAGCCTGCGGTATCGGTGAATCTTGACCCGTGCGGTAGAGGCACATCTTGATCGCCACCACATCACGGTCTTTCGCCGCCGCGTAGATGAAGTCCGTCACGGTAGTGTAGGAAGTGTAAGGATGATGAAGCAAGATGTCGCGCTTCTTAAGCAAATCAAAAAAGGATTTCTTCTTACCGAGCGAGGCTGGCACAATCGCTTCTAACGGCTCATCCTTTAAATCACCTCTATCTAAATCATAAAGACTCATCAAATCGGCCGCGTCGAGCACCTCGCCCATCGCGTACACATCGTTCGCCGTGAGATTAAGAGAATCGGTTAAATACTCGATCATCTCACGCGGCATCGTCGGCGGAACTTCGAGGCGGACGGGCATCCCGAAACGGCGTTCGCGCAGCGACTCCTTTACCAACCGTAAAAGATCGGCCGCCTGATCCTCCCTGATCTCCACGTCGGCATCGCGCGTGACGCGGAACACGTGACTCTCGCTGACGCGCATCCTTGGAAATAATGTATGAAGGTGAGCCTCGATTACCTCTTCGATGAGCGTAAATTTTCCTCCTTTATCGCCTACCGGAATCAGACGCGGAAGCTGTGGAGGAATTCTGATATGCACGAATCTGGCTTCGGGGCTGCCGATTAACGATCTCGTGATCCCGTGCTCCGGGATCGGCTCAACCGTCAGCACGATGTTGAGACAGAGTCCGGGAATGTAAGGAAAAGGCTGCGCCGAATTGACGGCGAGCGGTGTCAGTATAGGGAAAATGTTTTTGGAAAAGTAATCAGCGAGCCTTCGCTTTTCGGCGACGGAGAGCGAACTGTAAGCGGCGATGCGAACGCCGCGCGCTTCGAGTCCGGGCAGCACTTCATCGCGCAGGCAGCGCGCCGCTTCGTCGAACATCGGCAGCAGACGCTCTCTGAGTATGCTCAACTGCTCGGCGGGCATCAACTCGCCGGGCGTCAGACCAATATCCTTGCAGCCTTCCACTTCCTTTAGTCCTGAAACACGCACCATAAAGAACTCGTCCAAGTTGCTTGAGAAGACGGACAGAAACTTTAGCCGTTCGAGCAACGGCAAAGAATCGTCGAGCGCCTCTTCGAGCACGCGCCGGAAGAATTCCAACTGGCTCAAGTCGCGGTTAAAGACACACCAAGCGAGCAAGTGTTTCGCGTCCGGTGGTAACTCGAAGGAAGGCGCCGGAGGACTGTTTTCCGCAACTTCGCGCTCATCCTTCAGCAGGTAATGATTTAGCGGCGTTGTCATCTACTTGTATGTAAATTTACAAAGCTCAACCCGCAGGACTTCTTGGGATTCATCCTACTAAGAGCTTCCACTACCTTAACGCGAGGTTCGGCGTAATAATGGATCGCTCAGGCGAGCGATTTTTGCGAGTCACTAATTAACACTGTTGCTCCCGCCTGTGCAAATCGTCAGTGAGCGGAATGCCAAACAAGCGTTACGACGGATCGTAAACGCGGCGCGCCGGGACGCTCACAAATTCGCCTGTTTCGAGGATGTATGCGGTCAACCGCCCTCCGTACACGCAGCCCGTATCGAGACCGATGGCACGGGGGCCGCGTCGTGGCTCCGGCGCATACCAGTGCCCGAAGAGCACGATCTTCTCTCCGTTATAAACTTCGTACCACGGCGTGCCCTCGTCGCTTTCGCGGTCAGGCCCAAGCGTGCGCAGTTCCGTTAAATCATCCGTTGTCTGCGAATAGAGCGGCACATTCGGGCGAAGGCCTGCGTGTATCACAAGGTGCGTTCCGAGATCAATCATAAACGGCTGCGCATTAAAGTAAGCCCCGTAACGCTCCTTGTCTGCTTTGAGTTCTTTGTGCGCCTCTCTTTGCCCAGACGTTAATGCGATGTCTTCCCCATTCCAGCGACGGCGCAACGCCAAATCGTGATTGCCGAGCACGGCCGAGAAACGTTTGTCCGTCATAAATAGTTCGAGCACCTCACGGCTCTTCTCGCCTTTTGCGACGAGATCGCCGACGCAAACAACACGGTCGCGCGGCGCGAGACCTACCTCGCTTAGCAAGTCGGTTAACTCGTCGTAGCAGCCGTGAAGGTCTCCGACAACGATTGTGCGCGACTTCATTTCGGCTCTCCGCAGCCGTTACTGTTTGTTGTTCCCTGTTGACCGGACAATATATTTGCCTTGAGATGAAAAACTCTTTTGTTGACGCCGTCAGATCATACATCAATTCATTTCTCCGGCGTGACAAAACGTGAAGTTACACTTTTTTCCTCACCTGACTAGCGCGTAAAACTTATGAGAAAGGGATCATCGAGAGGGATAAGAAGCAATCGATCTTCGCTTCGTCTGGTGAGTTTAATGGACGGCGCGTTTTGGAATGACTTACGGCTGCTGTCTTTTCGCCGAATAGTTTGTAAGCGCCGAACCCGGCGGCTGCGACTAAGATGAGCATCGCAAGCGCGAGCAACCAGCTTATCCTACGTCCAAGATCGCCGCGCGGCGGCGCGAGGATGTCTGATGTTGAATCCTTAAGTCCTCCGGTGCTTAGCGCCGCTCTGTCCGAAACATCCGCGCGCGCGAAATCGCCCGACCTTTCTCTTGACTGGGGCGATGTTGAGATTCGCGTCGTTCAGTCTTGACCAACTTTCATCAAGCCGATGCGATTCAGTAGGTCATTATAGCGAGCGTCTGCGCGAAGGCCGTCGAGCTTCGGTTCGCAACCGAACCAGATTAACCATTCATCATGACTTTCGTAAGCCTTCTCAAGCCACTCGAAAGCCGCATCATGTTCGCCTAAGCCCGCGTGGATGAGCGCGAAATAGTAAGGTGAAACTCGATTTTTTCCAGCGTTCGGGCGTCACCGTTGATCAATTGTGGCAGTTGCCAAAGTCCGCCTAGGCGCGGTCACTAACAATGCACTGAGAAAGCTTGTTAATAAAGTTTTACGCCGGGTGGCGCAAGAAGTCATCAGCCTTTATGTCAATCCGTTAATGTTCGAGGATTATAACAAAAACTAATTTCGTTCGCTCGGCTGCGGGGCGAACAAAAGTTGTGAGTAACAAGGTGATTTATGCGCAAGAACCTTGCCGAGTGGTCACGATAGTTTTAGTATAACGCTTGGTTTAAGTTATCCGAATCTCTCATGAGGAGACTACCCGTGAATGCGGACTCACAATCAACCGTATTAGTTGTGGAAGATGACGCGGACAGCCGCTACCTTTTCTGTTCCCTACTCCGCATGAAGGGTTACGCGGTGGTCGTAGCACGAAACGGCAAGGAAGGAATTTTAGTTGCCTCGCGTACTCATCCCGATTTAATCGTGATGGACTTAGCGATGCCGCAGATGGACGGCATCGAAGCCGTGCGCCACATCCTGCAAGTGCCAAAGCTTGCGGGCACGCCTATCTTGGCCGTCAGCGCCTTTGCGATTGATGACGTCAAAGACGAAGCGAAGGCCGCCGGTTGCATGGACGTGTTGGACAAGCCGCTTAACATTGACAACCTGCTCGCAAAAGTTGAAAGCGCACTCGTCGCCAAACCCGAAAAAGATTTTCTGCTCCCGGAGGAGAGCAATGATTATTCTTTTCCGCGCGAAGTTGCGCGTGTGCAAATGTCTATTCCCGTTAAGTGGGGTTCGACGGAAGCGTGCTGTCATACGGGGACGATCACGAGTTTGAGCGTCAACGGCTGCCTCGTAAGCACGGAGTTGCTGGAAACGCTAACGGAGAAGATAGTCCATATTGAACTTGCATTACCTCACGACCGCTCGATCACTCTGAAGGGCGAAGTGCTCTACTATCTTAAGAACGTCGGCTTCGGAATCAGATTTCAAGAGTTGACCGAAGAGAATAAAGCGACGCTTTCCCTTCTCGTCGGACAACGCCGCCATAGACAGGCCGCGCCTTAAGCAGGGAGAGGGAGGGAATGCAAATATGGCCGGACATCCGGCGTGTGTTTGCCACCAAACTCGCCGCCCCTCCCACACATTTGATCTTTACGAATCCTGTAAAAAGCGGATAGCATGGCGCACGGAATTTTCCAAAGTGACGTGCTTCGCAAAATCGGCCGCTCAAGCTTCAGTCCGGCTTGATGGTTTTGTAACTGTCAATCTATTGTCAGGAGAAACGAATGATCTTAGCAATGACGCTTCTCGAATCAGTATTGAACGTCGCGCTCTTCTCGCTCGTCGGGATAATACTGTTTGCGCTCGCCTTCTTCATTATGGGCAAGGTCACTCCGTTTTCGATCCGCAAAGAGATCGAAGAGGATCAGAACGTCGCGCTCGCCGTCGTCATCGGCTCTGTGATCATCGGCATCGCCATGATCGTCGTCGCTGCCATGTCGGGCTGAACGCGATCCCGCCGCTTTACTCTTCGGGCGTGACGGCTAAATAAGCTCGCAACCTTTACAATTGCCTTATGCGGAACCGACACGCTCTTTGTCCTGTACCCGCATGGGAGTCGCGCGTTAAAACTGGGGTTACCACGCGAAACCTCCTGATCAATCTATCGTGAAAGCCCGTATGCTTCGGAACATTAAGGTTCGACTTTATGATGTGCTGGTCGAGACTGAAGATAATGAATTAATTGATCGCATCGTCGCCACTTTTTTGATGATCCTGATTATACTTAACGGGATCGCGGTCGTTCTCGAAACAGTTGATGAGTTAGCCGTCCGCTTCAAATCTATTTTCAGCACGCTGGAAATCTTTTCCGTCTCAATCTTCACAATCGAGTATCTGCTGCGCCTCTGGATCGCTCCGCTCGATCCGCGCTACTCGAAACCGTTTACGGGAAGATTACGCTACGCGCTAACGCCGATTGCGATCATCGATCTCTTAGCCATCCTGCCCGCGTTTCTCCCGCTACTCTTTCCATTCGATCTGCGCCTCCTCCGCTTCCTCCGCACCTTTCGCCTCTTCCGCCTCCTGAAGATGAACCGCTATGCTGATTCTCTAAACACGTTGGACGATGTGGTGCGGTCAAAGAAGGAAGAACTGTTAGTGATCGTCCTCTTGATCGCGATGCTGCTTTTGTTTTCATCAACTTTGATGTACGTCGTGGAGACGGAGGCGCAGCCCGATAAATTCACCAGTATTCCGGCGGCGATGTGGTGGGGTGTGGCGACGCTAACAACCGTCGGCTACGGAGACGTGTATCCGATCACTCCCTTAGGTAAATTACTGAGTGGAATCATCGCATTCTTGGGAATCGGCATCTTCGCCTTGCCGACAGGGATACTGGCGTCAGGTTTTGCCGAACAAATTAAGAACAAACACTCGAAAAATTCGCCGCGCGTTTGTCCGCATTGCGGAGGCGAACTTAGTCAAGAATAGTCAACACGATTCCGAAAGTCGGAGCAAACATTGATTTTAGGTGCTAGTTGAATAAAGTTTAATTTAAGAATCATGTTCAAATCTAAGATGTCGAAAACAATTCCATCGCTGTTAACATTCCTTCTGCTCGTTTCCAGCGCGGACATCACTCACGCACAACAACAACAGCAGCAAGGGCAACAGGCAACAACTTCGGGCGCGCAGGCGCATAGCGGCATTTCAAAGGAAAGCATCGTGCGAAGTTTAAGCGGACTAAGCACAGAACAACGCGCCGCCACAATGCAATTTCTTGTCGCCAGCGTTTCCGCCAACGGCGTTGACTTTCAACTCACGCCGGAAACGGAACAAGAACTTCGCAACGTGGGCGCAAGTGCCGAACTCCTCGCCGCCATTCGCGCTAACTTTCGCGCCGCAGGTTCTTCTCCCCGCTCTTCAAGCGAGCGTGCGACCGAGCGCGACCCGGCGATGATGGACGATAAACCCGTCGTCTCCCGACACGAAATCAAAGTCGGCGGGCGCACGCTTCGCTACACCGTGACGACTGGCATGATGCCCTTAAAGAGCGCGGCGGGCGAAACGGAAGCACGACTTTTCTACGTCGCTTACACGGCCGACAACGCCGGAAACAAAACGCAGCGCCCTTTGATGTTTTCCTTCAACGGCGGCCCCGGCTCATCCTCCGTCTGGCTGCACTTGGGCGCTCTGGGCCCTCGCCGCGTCGTGATGCTCGACGACGGCCGGATGCCCGCTCCGCCCTTCCGACTCGTTGACAACGAACACACAT
>JACDAW010000432.1 GCA_013695245.1 Pyrinomonadaceae bacterium
GCTCACAAATCTCTTGACCGTAAAAGTTGCAACGCCTCACAATGAACAGTAACCATCTTTGATGAAGAAGGAGAATCAAGATCATGCCGCGAGTAATTCATTTTGAGATTCCGATGGACGAGCCGGAGCGCGCCGCGAAGTTTTACGCCGACGTTTTCGGCTGGCAAATAAAGAAGTGGGACGGCCCGCAAGATTACTGGATGGCCAAGACCGGCGCCGACGGGCAGACGGGCATCAACGGCGCGTTGATGAAGCGCACAGACTTCCCGAATTTCGCTTCCGTAATTAACACGATTGACGTGCCGTCCGTTGATGATTTTATGCGGATGGTGTGGGAGCACGGCGGCAAAGTTGTGATGCCGAAGACATCAATTCCCGGCGTCGGCTATTTCGCTTACTGTCAGGATACGGAAGGCAACACCTTTGGGATCATGCAAGACGATCCGGGCGTAAACTAATTTCGCTTGTGCCACGAAGTAAGAGCAGAAAGGGCGAGCCGCTTAAACTCGGACTCGCCTTTTCTACTTTATCAACGTCGCTTTGCTCGTAAGCGATTATTTTTTCTTGAGAGAAACTCTTGGCGAGAGTATAGTTCCCCGATTGCTTAAGCTTTGCTAGTGTTAAAAACACCAAGATCACAGAGGGACAAATGAACGGTAAGAGCGTTGCTCATAGTTTTCTTTTCGTCACATTTGTAGTTTCAATTCTCTTTATCAACACACCCGGAGCACGCGCACAAACTTTAAGCTCTACGAGAAACGCCGCCGCACCGCACGTCATAACGACAAACCGCGCCTCTACGCAACAGGGACAAACAAGCGACGAAGAAGAAGATTTTATTAAACCGTCGCGCCCGACCATCGCCAACCCGGCGGAGATTCACCAAGCGGGCGTGCTGCAACTTGAATACGGCTACGACGGGAATTTTCGCGCCGACGATTTTCGCTCGCAGCAAACCGCTCCACTCGCCCTGCGCTTCGCCGCCGCCAGCCGTCTGCTCCTCGAATTCGATCTCGACACCGTGATCTCCGAACGCCCGGAAGAAGACGCGCCGCGCATGACGGGCGTTGGCGACACGCGGCTCGGCTTTCAAATCGTTGCGCTCGAAGACACCGAACGACACCCCGCGCTCGCCTTCGCTTATTACATTAAACTGCCGACTGCAAGCGAATCCGAAGACTTGGGCACGGGGCGCGTCGATCATCGCGTGATTGTGCTAGTCAGCAAAAAGTTTGGCGAAACCGATGTTGATTTTAACGTTGCTTACTTAAACGTCGGGCGCGAAAGCGAAAGCGGACGCGATTCCGGCGGGCAGGCGGCGATTACGGTTTCACGCGAGTTTCAAAACAACTTCGGCTTTGAGGCTGAACTTGCTGGACAGAGCGAAGACGACGAACAGCCGCGCGGCATCTTCGCGCTCGGCGCGTTGACGTATCGTGCGAACTCGCGTCTGCGATTTGACGGTGGCTTGCGCTTCGGACTTAACCCTGCTGCGCCGCGTATCGGCGTCTTTGCGGGTTTCACTGTCGGCATCGGGCGTCTCTTCCATCATCGCAGGTAGCTGCACAATTTACTCTTGACGTTCGCTTCGTTCGTGCGACAGAAGGGATTGAAGATTTTATGCGGCGCATACTTCGTAACAACGGTCTTTCCATTGCCATGTTTAGTGTGTTTTTTCTATCGCTCGTTGGTCAGTATCTGACGGGTTGGCACGAGTACAACGAAGATCAGAAGGAACATGGGCAGCCGGAAGTGAGCGCCACGGAATACATCGGTGAAGGTCACTTTATCGAAGCCGTGTTTGAGAATTGGGAAAGCGAATTTTTGCAGATGGGCGCATACGTGATTCTGACCGTGTGGCTTTACCAGAAGGGATCGTCGGAATCTAAAGACCCTGACGGCGGGATTGATCGTGTTGACGTTATCGTTGACGACGCGGAGCACAAAAAGAAAGCGCCGTGGCCGGTGCGCAAAGGCGGCATTGTTCTCAAGCTTTACGAAAACTCCTTAACGCTCGCTTTCCTCCTGCTCTTTCTGCTCTCTTTCACGCTTCATGCTTATGGCGGGGCGAAGGTTTATAATCAAGATCAGGAGGAGCACGGCAGTTCCGAACGAGTTTCAACCGTTCAATATCTCGGCACGTCGCGCTTC
>JACDAW010000435.1 GCA_013695245.1 Pyrinomonadaceae bacterium
GCCTTCGTCCGATCCTTCAAATCACTCGGCATCTTTCTCCTAACATTCCGCCTTCATCCTTCCGCCTTCCTACTTGAGTGTGGCGGAGAGGGTGGGATTTGAACCCACGGTGGAGTTTCCCCCACTCCGGTTTTCGAGACCGGTGCACTAAGCCACTATGCGACCTCTCCGTAAAGCTTCAAACTTTAAATTCTGAGGAACGACGGACGCGGAAAAACTGTTGCATTAACTCGCGGCATTCCATTTCGAGTATGCCTTCCGTCCACTCTATTCGGTGATTCAAAGAACCGGAATCGCAGATTGCGAAGACTGATTGAACAGCGCCCGCGCGCTCATCTCGCGCTCCATAAATAAGGCGTTCGATTCGAGCTTGCACGAGCGCGCCCGCGCACATCGCACACGGCTCAATCGTCGCGTATAGCCGCGCTTGCGTCAAGCGGTAATTGCCTGCCGCGCGCGCCGCTTCGCGGAGAGCTAAAATCTCGGCGTGCGCCGTCGGATCGCAGAGCGTGCGCGTGCTGTTTCCCGCGACGGCGAGCAAGATATTGTCGCTACTGACGACGCACGCGCCGATAGGCACTTCGCCGCGCTCCGCCGCTTCCTTCGCCGCCCGCAAAGCTTCGCGCATCCAACGCTCGTCCTGCTCTTGTTGCGGCGACAACATTACATTATAGCTTCATCTGAGAACCGTTCTTGAAGCAGCGAATTTTGAATATAGAGTTGCGTCCGCAAAAGTGTCAAGCCGAAGGCTCCGCTTAAGTAGCGTCTTTTAGCTTAAAGCTCTTAAGATAAAACGCCTTTTGATAAACGGCGAAGTGAAACGCGGGATTATTCCGTTTCTGCTTGACTCGGTGTGCTACCGAACGAAAGAGTTTCAATCTCACATAAAGCAAGAGGGACACCCGGCGTCCTCGCTACGCCGAATGTCCCTCTTCGCTCACATCCTTTCCGTTTGGGGGAAGGACGTAAACTTATGACGCTTCTCGCCCGTCAGTTTTGCGTCGCCTGCGAACCTTTGCTGCAACACCGGCTAAACCAGTGCCGAGAAAAAGCATTGGGGTCGGCGACTTAACCAACGAAAGCTAACGCCGCAAGACTTGATTTGCAACTACGGGGCATTACGCCTTCTGTAATTTCCGCCAGTGCTCTCCCTAACTGCCGCTCGCTTAAGGTTTCGCTATTACCCAGTATGCAAGCAGCACAATCAGTGGCACGACGGCGACGAAGAAAACAACGAATATATAAGTTTCCGCGCGACGTGAGGCATAGCCGCACGACGGGCAGTCCTTGGCCCTCACAGATATAGTTCGCTCACAAACAGGGCAGGAGATGACCTTGCTCATAATCATTAAGCTAGAAAGCCTAAACAGCTATGCGAGGCTGGAGGCGTTTAATATGAATTTTAATCTAAGTCTCGCGGCCGATGCACTTTACTCTCTCTTGAAGCGAATAGATATAGCTCAATCCGCCCATTTTGTATGGCACAATCCGCCCATGCTCATCCGGCACATTTGTGCCAGATAAAACTTTTAAAATTTAGATCAATCTGCTGTTTCGTTCGTAACTGCGTTACCTCTTCAATTGCTTTGCGAATCTAAGCCGTGTTCTTGCAAACATTGGTTACGATGGACAACGCATTTCTCTCCGTCCGCTTCTCATTAGATTATCCGGCTGCAGACGGCTGGAACGAATTTTTAAGACTTTTGCCCCGTGCCGAAGCATCTCCCGCACAAAAACAGCACTCGCGTTCGCACGTAAGATCGCTCGTTTCCCTTTAGCGCGTGTTATTATCATCTACGGAGGGGAATTTTGCCTTCATCCAGCTGGGAGTAAGGTATCAAAAGAAGATGAGCACTGATGCGCGTTCACGATTGAGCGGATCGTCATCCGACGGCAGACGCGACTCTGGCAGTTTGCGCCGCACTACCAACACGTCCACCGCCGAATCTCTCAAGACAGAGAGACCGCCGAATACAGTAGAGACGCTGCCGCGCACGCTTTCGTCTTCAGAATTCAACATGGCGCTCGTCCACTTCTATCGCGGCGAAGTGCAACGCTCGAACACTTGGCGCAATCGCCTTGATACGACGACCAACTGGGCGGTCTTAACTGCGGGCGCAACGCTTTCATTCGCCTTCAGCGCTCCGCAGAATCCGCACTTCGTTATTCTCATCAACTCCCTGCTCGTCGCCTTCTTCCTTTTCATGGAAGCGCGTCGTTATCGTTACTACGAGATTTGGTCGAGTCGCGTGCGTGTGCTCGAAACGGGCTACTTCGCGCAAATGCTTCACCCCGAAACCGCGCCGGATAAGGATTGGGCCGAACACTTGGCGGACGATCTGCTCACGCCGCGCTTCACGATTAGCGAATGGGAAGCGGTCGGGCGACGTTTGCGGCGCAATTACCTGTGGATTTTCGCCCTCCTCGCCGCGAGTTGGAATCTGAAAGTCTATATGCACCCGAATCCTGCGCTCTACTTCGACGAGTTTCTTGCGCGCGCGGCGGTCGGGCTTGTGCCGGGCAAGATCATTTTCTCCATCGGCGTTCTTTTTAACACCGCCTTGCTCGTCTTCGCGCTCGCTACTGTGCGTTTGCGCGAAGCGACGGGCGAAGTTTTGCCGCGTCACGAGTTCTCGTTTCGCACCCTGCGCCGCGTCACCGATTGGACTCGCGCCCACACCGTGCGCCGTTCGTCAACGACCCTGCGCCGCGCCAAACGCGCCCGCGCCCGCGTGCGCACCACCGCAAGCAGCTCAACCGGCGAATGGAAGAAACCAGATACCAGCGAGTGGCAGCGCGCCGAGCAAAAGGAACACGAAACGGAAAAGACCTTAGGTTAAAATCACGCGCTCGTTTATCATCCTCAGTTGCTCCGCTTGATTCCCTATGCTCGAACTCGACGGACGGCCGCTCTCTCTCGAACAGATCGCGCAAATAGCACAGAGCGGCGAAACGCACGTTCGGCTTTCTCCTGCCGCGCGCGACCGCATGAGCGCTTCGCGTCGTGTAATTGAACGGATCATTGAAGAAGACCGAACGGTTTACGGCGTCAACACCGGCTTCGGCAAACTCTCGGACATCTTGATTAAGCGCAACGACTTGCGCCAGCTCCAACTTAATCTCGTCCGCAGCCACGCTTGCGGGGTCGGTCGCCCGCTCTCCGCAGAAGAGACGCGCGCGATGATGCTGTTGCGCGCCAACGTGCTTGCGCTTGGATTTAGCGGCGCGCGTTCCCTTGTCGCGGAGATGCTTGTCGGGATGCTTGAGCGCGATGTGCTGCCCGTCGTTCCCGAAAAAGGCTCGGTCGGCGCAAGCGGCGACCTCGCTCCGCTCGCGCATCTCGCGCTCACCGTGATCGGCGAAGGCGAAGCGTTTTACAAGGGCGAAAGACTAACGGGCGCGGAAGCCTTAAAGCGCGCCGGACTCGCGCCGCTCCAACTCGAAGCCAAAGAAGGACTCGCGCTTCTTAACGGCACGCAGGCGATGGCCGCTGTCGGCGCGCTCGCCCTGCTTCGCGCCGACACTCTCGTGCGCTCGGCAGACGTTGCCGGAGCGATGACTTTGGAAGCTCTGCGCGGCACGCCGACAGCTTTCGACGCACGCATCCACAACGCCCGCAATCACGCCGGGCAACAAAAGACGGCCGCGCATCTTCGCGCTTTATTGCAGGACAGCGAAATCCGCGAATCGCACCGCGAAAACGATCCGCGCGTGCAAGACGCTTACAGCCTTCGCTGTATGCCGCAGGTGCACGGCGCAGTGCGCGGCGCACTCCGTCACGCGCGCGAACTAACGGAAGCCGAAACGAACGCCGCGACCGACAACCCGCTCGTCTTTTCAGACACGAACGAGGTTCTCTCCGGCGGCAACTTTCACGGCGCGCCGCTCGCACTTTGTTTCGACTACGCCGCCATCGCCTTAACGCATCTCGCCGCAATCAGCGAACGAAGAATCGAACGCCTCGTCAACCCCGATATGAACGAAGGACTTCCCGCCTTCCTCGCACGCAATCCCGGCACATCGTCCGGCTTCATGATCCCGCAAGTCGCAGCCGTCGCGCTTCTCAACGAAATGAAAATCCTCGCTCACCCCGCAAGCGCCGATAACCTTCCGACATCCGGCGGCAAAGAAGATCACGTCTCAATGGGCATGACGGCGGCGTTGAAACT
>JACDAW010000446.1 GCA_013695245.1 Pyrinomonadaceae bacterium
GCTGTGAATCAAGCGAAACATGATTGACGGTTGCGCCTACTTTGATCTCGCCGCGTGAGCGCACAAAAGAAACATCGTCCACAATCTGCTGACGAGTTTCGCGCCGCGTCGTATCAGCATCGTAGGGACGCCCGAAGCGCGCGACTCCGGCGATCTCAATGCCCGCTCCAACGGTGTCACCGGCGCGCGTGACGGCGCGGCGAGTGCTCGCTTGAAACCGCAAGTCGTTGACGAAGCGGGCCGACAACACAGAGATAATTGATCCGGTTAATTGATAATCCTTCGTATAGGCGCTGCCGCGCGCTGTTTGGTCGCTCAGTATATCTGTGTTGAAGGCTTCACCGCGCAGACGTGCGTTCGTAAAGGCAAAACGAAAGTTTAGTGTGTGGAGCGTGCTTGCAAGATAAGTCAGCTTACCTGCCGCTTCCGTTTCGTCTGCTCCGATGGGGAAGCGTTGCGCGGTGAGTGAGCGCACACTGATTCGCGGAGCGAACCCCGCCGCTAGTAGAGAGTTGACGCGCGTGCGAGCCGCGCCGTTAATTTCAGCTTCATCCTCAGCCGACAAGTGTTCCTGTTCAGCCGCAACGTAGAAGAAGAGACGGTCGCGCAAGATAGCACCGCCGAGCGCGCCGCCGAGCTGGTAGCGGCGGAAGCGCAGCCGCTTGGCGGGAGCGGGATCGGCGAATGGCTCGCGTGCGTTGAATCGCTCGTTCTGAAAGAAAGTAAAAACGTCTCCGTGAAACTCATTCGAGCCGGTGCGTGTCACGACGTTGATCGCGCCGCCCGCCGCGCCGCCGAACTCTGCCGATAATCCGTTGTTGACGATTTGAAACTCGCGGACGATTTCCGGCGAGAGCGCAATGCGGGCTGCGCCCGTAGTCTCATCCATGTTGTCCAGCCCGTCAATCGAGATCGAGTTGCTGCGCGGTCGCAAGCCGCCAAACGTAAAGCCGCTGTCTGCGAGCGGCGCGCCTGATGTCGCATTGCTACTACTGCCGCCGCCGCTTGTTTGCTGATTGGATGGCGCAACGCCCGGCGCAAGCAGCGTAAATTCGAGATAGTTGCGACTATTGACGGGCAACTCCTCAATGCGCTCCGGGTCAATGGAGGTCGTCACGGCGGTCTGCGTCGCGTCAATGGCAGGTGGTCGGTCTGTGACCGTCACTTCTTCATTCACCCCGACCGGACGCAAGGTCATGTCCAGAGTCGTCGTGCGCCCAAGCGCGAGCGTAACTGTCGGATTGATGTACGGTGCGAAGTTTGTAGCTTCGGCGCGCGCCGCATAGTCGCCGACGGGCAAGGCGACGATGCGGTAGCTGCCATCAGACTCGCTCGTAACGCGCCTTATCTGATTGCTGGTGAGATTGCGTAGCGTGACAACTGCGCCGGGAATAGATGCCCCTGCTTCGTCTCGCACCGTTCCAGTGAGTGCAGCGGTCGTTGCCGAATCTTGCCCGCGAATAGAAACAGCCGCAGCTAGACAAATGAAAAGAACGACTAAGCTGATGCTGCAATGTACGAATGAATTACTTGATCTGCGAAAGGCGATGCGTTGTGTAGGCAAAAAATTATCCACACCTTCGGTTGAAGTCTAGTTATACTACGCGACTTTTATTGCACACAGGGGAATCACTCTAACTGAAATGTATTACCCTGACCAACTCACCAAACAAACATATCGTCTCTTATCGGACTATCAATATGCTTCTTATTTCAGAGGTTATAAGTTAGTCAGGGGAAGCACCGAAAGTGAAGCCGATCTTTGTCGTGAATGATTCCGATGATATTCGGGCAATGCTCCGAGTGCTCTTGGAAATGAAAGGCTGCCGCACCCTTCACCCTTAACAGCCATTTAATGTTTTTCAGGAGTATGATACTACTAACAAATAAATTTTGTCTAAGGAGAGATACAAATGCACGAGCAGAGGGTTAGCCGTCGGCAACTCATGCGTGCGGTCGCCGTCGCGGGCGCAGCAACAGCGACAATCAAAGCGAGCGGTCTCGTGCAAGCGGTAGTTTCGCCGCTCCATACCAAAACGCCACCATTAACAGCCAGTGATATGGCTGCGATAGATACAGCACTTGGCAAGAAAGGGCGGTATGTCGAAACCGAAGCCGTGTACACCGTCGCGCTGCCACGCAACGATCTAAAGGTGAGCATCAAAGGTGAAGCTGTGCCGATTCCGCTTGGCTTTGGTGGGTGGGTATCAGTGAAGCGAACGATGGATGGCAAGTCAGCTGTGCTGATGAGCGATACAGTCTTGCTTCAAGAAGAAGTTAACCCGCTTATTTCTGCCGCGCACGCTAACGGCTTAGAGATTAGCGCGATTCACAATCACTTCTTCTACGAAAGCCCGCGCATCTTCTACATGCATCTGCACGGGATGGGCGCGCCCGACGATCTCGCGCGTCGCTACGCCGCCGCGATCAAAATGACAAAGCTATTTCCAGCGAACCAACCGCCTGCCGGTGCTGCACCGACCCGCACCGGCAAAGAGATATTCGATTTGCCTATGCTCGATAAGATTGTTGGACACACGGGTACGGTAAACGGCGTAACCTACAAGTACACTGTCGGGCGCGGTGATATGACAATCATGGCGATGGGCGCGGAGATGACCGCCAACATCGGCTTAAACTCGTGGGCGTCCTTCGCTGGTGAGTCCGGCGCAGCGCACATCGCCGGTGACATGGCAATGCTGGAAGCGGAAGTCAACGCGGTCGTGCGCGCGTTACGAAGTAATAACTTAGAAGTCGTCGCCCTTCATAACCACATGCTCGGCGAACAGCCGCGCATCATCTTCTTGCACTATTACGGACGCGGAGCGGTTGCTACGCTTGCCCAAGGCTTTCGCGCTGCATTAAATGAACTTGGCAAAGAAAAGGGCGGCGCAATTCAGATGCAGCCTTCATAAAATACATAATTATCAATTATCGGACGGAGTTTATTTCGCATTTGTGTCGGTGCTCGTCCTGCCATGCTTTTTTGAACATGACAGCACAAGATGTTGTGATCTGCTCCCGCTTGCTCAAAGCCGCGTCGTGACATTTGATGGGCGTTCTTCACGAAAGAGCGAACCACAAAATCTTGCGGTCGCTTTCGCTTGTTCCGAGTCAGCGAACTTTGACATTATCAAGTACTATACGGAGTCCGGTAGCTCAGTTGCTTTATCCCGTTCAATAATTCACCAGTTGAGTTATTTGTTGAATTCTGAAAGGTAAGTCTAACGACCAAGCTCACCGCTGCTGGCAACCGGAGCGACGGGAGTTTTGACTAAGGCGCAGGCTGTTGTCTGTCGGTTTTAGCAGTTACCGCGGCGCGCTATCCACACAGTGTGCTCATGAGAGATAGCGTTTCCCGCATCCAAAGTAAAGACAACCTGTTCTTATTCTGACTGCTGACTCCTGACTTCTTTTTGTTACTTTCTCGTGGCTTTTCGGCGATGCGCGATGTGCTATGATCGCCTTTCTCCGAACCACTAATGCGCGTCTTTTATTCACCAAGTTACTATGCTGACATCGGCGAAGGACACGTCTTTCCGATTCGCAAATTTGAATTTGTGCGCCACCGCCTGCTCGCCGAAGGCACGTTGTCACTCGCCGATCTCATTGAACCGCAACCGGCCGCAGTCGCGGACGTGCTGCTCGTGCACACGGAGGATTACGTGACGCGATTGCGCGCAGGCGCGCTCACGGAACGCGAGATCAGGCGACTCGGATTGCCTTGGACGAAAGGACTTGTGCGCCGCTCGTTTCTCGCCGTCTCAGGCACGATTGGCGCCGCGCGGCGGGCGCTTGATGAAGGCATCGGCGCGAATCTCGCGGGCGGCACGCACCACGCTTTTCCGGATCGCGGCGAGGGCTTCTGCGTCTTTAACGATGTGGCGATTGCGATTCGCGCCTTGCGCCGCGATAAACTAATAGAGCGCGCGGGCGTTGTTGATTGCGATGTTCATCAGGGCAACGGCACGGCCATGATCTTTGTCGAGGACAAAGACACGTTCACCTTCTCGATGCACGGCGCGAAAAATTACCCGCTCTTTAAAGCGCGTTCGACGCTTGATGTGGAACTCCCCGACAAAACGAATGATGAAGATTACATCAACGCGCTAGAGCAACATCTTCCGCAGGTGTTTGCGAGCGAGCCGCGCATTATTTTCTATCTTGCGGGAGCCGATCCGTTCGAGGGCGACAAACTTGGTCGTCTTGCGGTTTCGATGAAGGGCTTGCGCGCACGCGACGAATATGTGTTGCGTGAAGCGAAGCGGCGCGGCGTGCCCGTAGTCACCGTTATGTCCGGCGGCTACGCAGCGGACATTAACGACACGGTCGAGATTCATTGCAACACGATTCGCGCGGCGCGAAATATATTTGACGGGATAGAGTGTTAAGGCCACAAACTATTTATGAACATCGTCGTTATCGGTAGCGGGTTCGGCGGTCTCTATGCCGCGATCTGCCTTCAGGCGCAGG
>JACDAW010000461.1 GCA_013695245.1 Pyrinomonadaceae bacterium
AAAGCGATACGTGATTAATCCATACCTCATTGTCGCGCCTCCTGCTGTCCGCATGAATTTGACAAAATCTCTTTTCCGGCGATACTAAGAAAACATTGACGGGACGTGGCGCAGCCCGGTAGCGCGCACCCTTGGGGTGGGTGAGGCCCCGAGTTCGAATCTCGGCGTCCCGATGCGAAAGGGCTTTCAATTCAAAAATTGAAAGCCCTTTGCTAACTTTTCGCGGCGTCCTTTTCGCCTCATCTAATCTTTCATTTCAGTGAAAACAATTTCCGAAGCCAGCGTGCGGTGTAGCGGACACTTAAGCGCAATCTCGTGCAGACGCGCCTCTTGCTCTTCGGTTAATTCGCCTTCGATATGAACCGCCCGTTTGATGCGAAGCGCGAAACCTTCGGTTGTGCGTTCGCATTGCACGCAGTCCTCGGCGTGAACGCGTTCGTGGTTTAAGCGCACCGTCACGCGTTCGACTTGCCAGCCTTTACGCTTCGCATACATTGTGACAGTCATTGAAATACAACCGCCGAGCGCGGCGAGCAGCAACGCGTATGGGTCGGGGCCGCGGCCGTCGCCGCCAACGCTTGCGGGTTCATCAATAAGAAACGTTTGGTTGTCGCCGTAGTGAACTTCGTTCTGAAAATTCTTGATCGAAGTGACGGTTATTTCGCTCATGGATAAATGCTCCTAAAAATATTTTGCGTTTGCTTGCGAACCGAAACGATTCCTCTTATCCGCGCTCAAAACTTGCGGCAACACTGTGCGTGCGGATAAACTCGTCGCTTCCGCGAATTAAGAAACTCCAATACTATCAAATGCGCTTGCGAGCGCGAGGGGAAAGATGAAAATACACGAGTATCAAGGTAAAGAATTGCTGCGCAAGTTCGGCGTCGCCGTGCCGCGCGGAATCGTCGTGCGTTCGCCGGAGGAAGCTTATCACGCGGCGAAGGAACTCGGCACGGATGTCGTTGTCGTCAAAGCGCAGATTCACGCGGGCGGGCGCGGCAAGGGTGGCGGCGTCAAGCTTGCGAAGTCGGCTGACGAAGCACAGGAGATCGCGCGTGGAATGCTCGGCATGAAGCTCGTCACGCATCAGACGGGGCCGGAAGGCAGGGAAGTGCGCGTGCTGCTGATCGAAGAAGGTTTGCCGATTGATAAAGAATTCTATCTCGGCATTGTGCTCGACCGCACAACGGGCAGATACGTTTTTATGGCTTCGCAGGCAGGCGGCATGGACATCGAAGAAGTGGCCGCGCATACGCCGGAGAAGATTCTGAAAGAGACGATTGATCCGGCAATCGGTTTCCGCGCGTTTCAAGCGCGCAAACTTGCGTTCGGGCTAGGGCTTCCGCCAGAACTCGTCGGCGACGCGGCGAAGTTTATGCTCGCGCTCTACAAGGCCAACGAGCAGATGGATGCGTCGCTGATGGAGATCAATCCGTTTCTGCTGACGAAAGATAAACGCCTGATCGCTTTGGACGCGAAAGTAAACTTCGACGACAACGCCATGTTTCGTCACAAGGAATTTATAAACTTGCGCGATCTGAACGAAGAAGAGCCGCTTGAGATCGAAGCTTCAAAATTCGATTTGAATTACATCAAACTCGACGGCAACATCGCTTGCATGGTTAACGGCGCTGGCCTTGCGATGGCGACGATGGACATTATCAAAATCGCGGGCGGCGAACCGGCAAACTTCCTTGATGTCGGCGGCGGCGCGTCGCAAGAAAGAGTCGAAGCGGCGTTTAAAATTTTACTTGCGGACAAAAACGTGCGCGCCGTGTTGATCAACATCTTCGGCGGCATCGTGCGTTGCGATATGGTGGCGCGCGGCGTGGTCGGGGCGGCGCAGAACATCGGCGTTCAAGTTCCAATCGTGGTGCGGCTCGAAGGCACAAACGTCGAGGAAGGGCAGCGCGTCATTCGTGAATCGGGGATGAACTTCACGGTCGCTAATGGAATGCAGGACGCGGCCGAGAAAGTCGTCACACTAGCGCAAGCCGCTTAGGGCAGTTTTCAGGTGAGTGTAAGGCAGTCAGTTTCACCGCAGAGACACAGAGGAATCGCAGAGAAGACAAGGCATGTTAATCCTTCTCCTTTGCGATCTCTGTGGTGAGTCGTTGTTTCACACTCGTCTGAAAAGTAATCGGAAGGAAGCTTGTAAGTTCTTCTTCGTTACCTTCGCCCGCGTGTGCGTGTCTGATTGTTCATCCGGTTGACTTCGTAGCGTGTGTTAAGAATGCGTTCCTCTACGTCGGGGTGATCGTTAAAGAGCGAGCCGAGAAGGTCGTGGTTCGTCTCGCTGATACGCAGCAGTTTTTGAAACATCGTGATCATGCCATCGGATTTGAAACCTGCGCGCGGCATCGCACGCACGCCGAGAAAATCCGCCTCGCGCTCTTCCTCGCGGTTGTGCGTAGCGAGCACGCCGCTTGCCACAATGCGCGCCGCAGCCGTGCCGAGTTGCCCCGCATCGTCGCCCGCGATTCCGGCGATTGAGCCGAGCAAGTCCGCAATGCCGTTTAGGAATTGTGAAGCTTGCAGCGTCTTCAAGCTGTGACGCGCGACGACGTGTCCGACTTCGTGCGAGAGCACGCTTGCCAATTCGTCATCGTTAGCGAGTCTCATCAATCCGCTCGTGATATAGATGTGCCCGCCTGGAATCGAGAAGGCGTTAATATCGTTGCTTTGCACGACGTGAAAGCGATAAGGGATGTTGGCGCGCTGGCTGGCGCGTGCGACGCGCTGCCCGATGGCATTGGCGCGCGTTTGTCCCTCATTTGTCATTCGATACTTTTTGGCGATTTCGACGTGTAATTGATTGCCGAGCGCGATCTCGTCGCGTTCGCTAATCAATCCTTCGTTCGTATATCGCTGGTTGCGAAATTGATAATAAGGATCGCTCTGCACGGTGCGCGCGGCTGGCGTCAAAACGTTTGAACCGAGCGACAAAATGGATGACAGCGTGGAAGTTATTGAAGGCGCTTGCGCCGATTCACGCCCTTGTTTTTGTTGCGCGAGGGCGGTCGTAAAGGGCGCAAGGGAAATTGCCAACGCCATGATTGTTGCAGCGCAACGACTCACACGAAGCTGCAAAAAACTCATCAACATTATTCTCCTCCCGAATCTTTTTAAGAAGTTTTGCCCGTTTGATATTTCGACGAATGATAACTCAAAAAGAACGATTGCCAATACAAATAAGTTTCGTGCCGATAATCTAAAAGAAACACATTTGAAGGACGCCTAATCGCATCGCTTTTGCCAAAGTGCGAATGTTTCTAAAGCTGCGAATAACGAGAGGGCGCGCTTCGTTCGCCGTTTGCGCCGCCGCGCGTGGTAGAATCTCCGGCATTTATAAATGGTAGAGGAGAAAAGCATGGCGAGTATTTCATTCTGGGGCGCGGCGGGCACCGTTACTGGATCAAAGTATTTAGTGGAGTCAACAAACGGGCGCGTGCTCGTTGATTGCGGCTTGTTTCAAGGTTTAAAAGAACTGCGCGACCGCAATTGGCAAGACCCGCCGTTTGATCCTAAAAGCCTCGACGCCGTCGTTATCACGCACGCGCACATTGACCACATCGGCTACCTTCCGCGCCTTGTCGCACAAGGATTCGACAAGCCGGTTTACTGTTCGCGCGCCACAAGCGACCTCATGAAAATCTCCCTGCCCGATGCGGCGCGTCTGCAAGAAGAAGACGCGGAATATCGCAACCGTAAAAACTTGACTTCGCACGACCCGGCCTTGCCGCTCTACACCGAAGAAGATGCGCGCCGCGCGTTAGAACTGCTCACGCGGGTGAGCAACGACGGCAGCGTGAATCAGATCGCACCGGGCTTCCGCACCAGCCACCGCGTCGCCGGACACATTTTAGGAGCGAGCCACGTGCTCCTCGAAATTGACGAAGGACGCGAGACGACGCGCGTGCTTTTCTCCGGCGACTTGGGACGCGATAATCAACCGATCATCCCTTCGCCCGCCGCGCCTCCGCCGTGCGATTACCTTTTAGTCGAATCCACTTATGGAGATCGGCTGCACAGCGCGGTTGACATTAAAGAGCAACTCGCGCGCGTGATCCTCAAAGCTAACGAACGCAAGGGGGCGATCCTTGTGCCATCCTTCGCCATCGGTCGCACGCAAGAGATGGTCTATTTGATCCGCGAATTGGAAGATGAAAAGCGCATCCCTATTTTGCCCGTCCGCGTTGATTCACCGATGGCGGCGCAAGCCTCGCAAGTTTATAACTCGCGGCGCGAAGAGCACGACGAAGAATACGAAGAAGTGTTAGCGCGAAAAGAACATCCGCTTCGCACGCACTCGATGTTGACGACTTCAAGCCGCGAGGAATCGAAACGACTTAACGAAGAACGCGGCGCGCGCATCATCATCTCCGCATCAGGGATGATGACTGGCGGGCGCGTGCTGCATCACGCCTTGCGTATTGTGCCGGACGAACGAGCGACGATCCTGTTCGTCGGCTACCAAGCCGAAGGCACGATTGGACGCAGGATTCTAGAGGGCGAGCCGAACGTTAAGATCATGAAAGAATGGCTGCCCGTGCGTTGCCACGTCGAGCGCATCAACGGCATGTCGGCACACGGCGATTACGGCGACATCCTGAAATGGTTGTCGAAACTGCGCGAGCAAAACTGCACGCCGCGCCGCACCTTCATCACACACGGCGAACCGCACGCGGCGGAAGCGATGCGCGAACACATCACCGAACGCTTCGGCTGGCGCGCAGATGTTCCGCAATACGGCGACCGTTTTGAACTCGAATAGTTGTTCGCAATCGTCTTGGCGTTTATGAACGGCAAAGAAGCTTGTGCTACAATGCACATTCTTTCAAAGCTCTCAAAACATGAGCCGTAGGCAAGCTAGTCGAACGGCTTAAACCTTCGAGGAGCAAACACTCTTGAGCGTTCTGGTTGATAAGAATACGCGCCTCATCGTGCAGGGCATTACGGGCAAAGAAGGCACGTTTCATGCGAAGCAGATGATCGAGTACGGCACGACCGTCGTTGGCGGCGTCACGCCCGGCAAAGGCGGGACGACGCACGAAGGCGTTCCGGTCTTTAACACGGTCGCCGATGCGGTGAAAGAGACGGGCGCGAACGCTTCCGTCATTTACGTGCCGCCGCCATTTGCGGCCGAAGCGATTATGGAAGCGGCGGATGCGGAGATTCCGCTTATCGTGTGCATTACGGAAGGCATTCCGGTGCTCGATATGGTTGCGGTCAAAGAATATCTCGCCGACAAAAAGACGCGCCTCATCGGCC
>JACDAW010000482.1 GCA_013695245.1 Pyrinomonadaceae bacterium
TATCGTGGCGGAACAGGACGCGCGCTTCAACGAGCGCGACCGCAACGGGCAGGCAGCAAACGCCGTCTATACCGCTTCCGATGAAACAATTCGCATGCGCGGCGGTGAACCCGTTGTGTGGGATTCGCGCGCGCGCACGAAAGCCGTTGAGATTGATTCAAACATCCGTGATCACACGTCGCTGGCGCGCGGTCGCGTGGCGACGACTTATTACAGTCAGGAGGGCACGAACGGCGCAACCCCATTCGCTAAAATTAAAAGCCCGGTATTTGCCTCCGGCAACGAAGCAGAATTAAATCACGACACGAAGATCGCCATCTATACCGGCAACGCGCGCCTTTGGCAGGACGACAATTTCGTGAGCGCCAACCGCATCATTTTGCGCAGCGAGCAGAAACGCATGGAAGGCGAAGGAAATGTTAAGAGCGCGCTCTATCAAGCGCGTCGCAAAGAAGCGTCGGGCGCGCGCGTCGTCGTTCCCGTGTTCGCTTCATCGGATCGAATGTTTTATCAAGACGCGGATCGTTTGCTACATTATGAGGGCAACGTTGACATCAAGCAGGGAACGGAGCGCATCACGTCGGCAGTGGCCGATGTGTTTCTCATGAAGGACTCTTACGAGGTTGAACGCACGGTTGCCGAGCGCGGCGTTGTAGTGCAGCAACCCGGAAAGAAGGGCACGGGCGATTGGGCGCAGTACACGGCCGCCGATGAAACCGTAGTGCTCGCGGGCAACCCGGCGCGCGTCGAAGATGCGGAACAAGGAACTTCGGAGAGCCGCCGCATGACGATTTATTTGCGGGAGAACCGTGTCGTCTCAAACGATGGCTCAAGCGGCACGCAAGGCGCGGGGCGCGTGCGTTCGTCCCACCGCGTGCGGCGCGGAGGACAACAACAACAGCAGCCGCAATAAGTAGCGTTAGCAAGAGCGCTGTGTGTCGGCGCGCGAATGAGCGTGCCTTTAAGGGAGAGTAATATAAGCGAAGTGGGAACTGAGACGCGAGAGTTGGCGGAAGCCGAAATTGTCGAAACGACAGACGAGCAATCGTTGGTTGACGAAACTCTCCGTCATGCCGCACAGGTAACTTATGATCAACAATCGGAGTTGCCTTCGCAGAACGCACTGGCCGGAATTGATCTCGAAAAATTTTACGGGAAAAGGAAAGTTGTTGACGGCGTAAGTCTGCACGTCGAACCGGGCGAAGTCGTCGGCCTTCTCGGCGCAAACGGAGCAGGGAAAACAACGACCTTCTACATGATCATCGGACTTGAGCGTCCCTCAGCCGGGCGCATCGTGTTGGGCAAACGCGACATCACGAAGCTCCCGATGTATCTGCGCGCGCGTTTAGGCGTCGGCTACTTGCCGCAGGAGCCGTCTGTGTTTCGCCGCATGACGGCTTCAGAAAACATTCTCGCCGTATTGGAGACAATGGGAATGCGCCGCCGCGCGCGCCTCACGCGTCTCGAAGAGCTACTGGAAGAGTTCGGCATCGGACACGTTCGTCACACGCGCGGCGACGCGCTATCGGGCGGCGAACGTCGGCGCACTGAGATCGCGCGCGCACTCGCCACCGAGCCGCAATTTATTCTTTTAGACGAACCATTTGCCGGGATCGATCCGAAAGCCGTTGATGACATTCAGAACATTATTCTTTACCTCAAAAGTCGCGGCATCGGCATCCTTATCACCGATCACAACGTGCGCGAAACCTTGGGCGTGACTGAGCGGGCTTACATTATGGCGGAAGGACAGATTTTGCGCGCCGGTGCGCCGCGTGATCTAACGCAAGATGCGGAAGTGCGCCGCCTTTATCTTGGCGAAAAGTTTCGCATGTGAAAAAAATGTACGGGCGGCAAAAAGGAATTCGACCCGCTCCGGGTGTAAATCGGTTATAATATTCATGTCCGCCGTCTCCCCTAGCGCGGCAATCTTGACTCCGTTTTATCCGCTTTCATCGAAGGGCTATGTCATCGGTTAGGTTAACAACTCATCTTGCACAGCGACTCGTGTTGACGCCGCAGTTGCGCCAGCGCATCGAGATGCTGCAAATGACTTCCGTAGAGTTGAGCGACCTCATCCAGCAGCAAATGCTGGAGAATCCCGTGCTCGAAGAAGTGGCCTCTCAAGAGGAGACGCGCGAACTCGCCGAAGCGATTCTCGATCACCAAGCTTCAGGCGGCAACATTGATGGGAATTTTGATGTCCAACCCGCCGCGCCTGAAGTCAACGACTTGAACGGCGCGGCCGGAGCCGAAGATTTTACTTCCAATTCATCCTCTGCTGAGAACACATTTGAAGTTCAATCCGAAGACGTTCCCGCTTATGCCGAAGCGCAAACAGACGGCGAAGACGGAGGCGAACCGGCGCGCGATGCGTTTGAAGAGATTGATTTCGGACGCGAATTTCAAGATTATTTAGACCCCGGTTATAAAACGCAAGAATACGAATACAAGGAAGATGCCCCGACCTTCGAGCAGTTTTTAACTCATCCGCCTTCGCTCTCCGAACACCTCATGTGGCAGTTGCACATGGATGAGGCGGATGAAGAGATGTTAAAAGCGGCCGAGTGCGTCGTCGGCAATCTCGATGCGAGCGGGCGTCTGCACGCGACGAACGAAGAGATCGCGCGCCTGAGCGATTGCAGCGAGGAGATGGTTGAACGCGCCCGTCAAATTGTGATGCGTCTGGATCCGGTCGGATGCAGCGCGCGCGACGTAACGGAATGTTTGCTTGTGCAACTCGAAGCAACGGGGCAATCTGATTGTTTAGCAGCACAAATCTTACGCGAACACACGCTCGCCGAACTCCAGCCCCACAAACTGCCCGCGCTCTCCAAACAACTCGGCGTTCCCGTTGAAACTTTAGGACAACAGTTGGAGATCGTCCGGCAACTTGAGCCGCATCCCGGTCGTCGCTTCTCGTTTGATGACACGATTCACATCACGCCTGAAATCTACATCGAAAAGCTCGATGATGATTACGTGATCTATTTCGCGGACGACGGCAGTCCGCGTCTGCGCATCAGCCACAGCTACCGCCAGATGCTTGAGCGCGGCGATGCGAGCAAAGAGACGCGCGACTTTATTAAAGATAAAATGCGCTCTGCCGTTGATCTCCTGCGCAACATAGAGCATCGTCGCCAAACGATTTACCGCGTGGTTGAATGTATCGTGCATCGCCAGCGGGAATTTTTGGACAGTGGCGTGCAATTCATCAAACCGATGATGCTCAAGGACGTGGCGGAAGAAACGGGAATGCACCTTTCGACCGTTTCGCGCGTCGTTAACCGCAAATACGCACACACGCCGCAGGGCGTGATTGAACTACGTCGCTTCTTCACGGAAGGAATGACGAACGAAGACGGCGAAGAGATTTCGACGCGCATTATCAAGTTGAAGATTAAAAAGATCATCGAAGAAGAAGATTCGCATAACCCCGTAACGGACGATCAGATCGTGAAGGTGCTGATGAAGGAAGGCATCAAGTTGTCGCGCCGCACGGTGGCGAAATATCGCGATCAGATGCAGATTCCGGGATCGCGTGAGCGGCGCAATGTCGTGTGAAGCGCGCTCTTTGACGAAGAAAAGTTTTCATTGCTCTAACATCTTAAAGGTCTGCGTCCAAAGCGACCGGAAAAGCAGTCGAGCGCTAGGAGTTGCGCTTGTCTCTCGCTCCGTGAAGCGCCGCTTGGAAGCACCGGGGGAATCCTACATGCGTTTTGAATACACGGGTCGTCACGTGGACGTGACAGATGCGTTGCGCCGTCACGTCGAAGATCATTTCAGCAAAATCGATCACATTTTTAACGATTCGACAGCAAACGCGCACGTCATCATGGAAGTTGAAAAGAATCGTCAGAAGGGTGAAATCCTTCTTCACTGGCGCGAGCACACGATGACAGCATCTGACACGAACGCCGATATGTATTTGGCGCTTTCGCGCGCCATTGCCAAGATCGAAAAGCAAGCGGTTAAACTCAAGAAGAAGATCATTGATCGTAATCAAAAAGCGATGCCGACAAGCGCCGTTGCGCCGGAGCCAGTGGAGGGAGACGGGCAAGCGGACGAAGGACAAACTGCTGCTCCGACGGCCGCCGCACGCACGCCGTGCATCGTCGCCGCGCGTCGCTACGCGGTGAAGCCGATGACTCCTGAAGAGGCCGCCATAAGTCTCGCGGAAGACGCGAATCAATTTCTCGTCTTTCGTGATTCGGACACAAACCGCATCGGCGTGCTTTACAAACGTAATAACGGCGACTTCGGTTTGATCGAACCGTGAAAGTTGGATCAAGGCTTCGATAGACCGTTGATTCAACCTTTATAATTTGAGCAACGCTTCGATGAGTCAAACGCAAACACGCGATCACGGAGCCGTAAGTGTCAGCGAGTTTCGCGCGCAAGCTCCCGCGCGCCTCCAGTTGCGATTTTTAGCGGGCGAGTGCGATGCACCGCGTCGGCAGCTTACTTCCGCTCGCATTCAAAAACTCGGCCTCGCGCTCGCCGGATTCAAACATTACATTCATCCCGGACGCCTCCAACTCGTAGGGCAGAGTGAAGTTCAGTATCTCAACCAACTCGCTACTGACGCGCGCCGCGAAGCGATTCGTAATCTCGACTTTGCGCGGATCGCTTGTGTGCTAGTGACTAAAAATCTTGTTCCGCCCGCCGAGTTTATCGAAGAAGCGGACGAGTGTGGCCTTCCTCTGTTGCAAACTCCGCTTGTCAGTTCCGAAGCGATCACCGTTGTGACGGAAACTTTGCAGCACGCGCTTGCGCCGCGTGAAACACGTCACGGAGTGCTAATGGATGTTTACGGTCTCGGCGTGTTGCTCGAAGGTTGTTCGGGGATCGGAAAATCCGAATGTGCGCTCGATTTAATTGCGCAGCGCGGACATCGCCTCGTGGCCGACGATGCGGTTGAGGTGCGGCGCATTGCGCACGATGCTCTTTTGGGAAGCGCGCCCGAACTGTTGCGCGAGCATATGGAGATACGCGGGCTTGGCATCATTAACGTTCGCGATCTCTTCGGCGTTTCGGCAGTGAGCAGCCCGAAGACAATCGAGCTTGTGATTCAGTTGGAAGCTTGGAGCGAAACGCTGGACGTCGAACGATTGGGGATAGATAAAAGACAGGTGGAGATTTTAGGAGTCGAAGTGCCGCGCGTGCTCTTACCCGTCAGTCCGGGAAGAAACCTTTCGACGCTTGTTGAAACGGCTGTGCGCGTTCATCTGTTGCGGGCGCACGGCGTGGATGCTGCGATAAATTTCGTTCGTCGTCATGGGGAACTGCTTCGGGCAAAAGAAGAAATTAAAGAATCGAGCGTTGATGAATTGACTGCGGCGCAAAACGCGAATCAGGTGAGCGAAGCATAATGGAAGTTGCAAACGAGGAGCAAGCGACAACAGAACTTGCGAGCGCAGAAACTGAGTGGAGCCGCACGCCTGACATCGTGATCATCACGGGCTTAAGCGGATCGGGGATGAGTTCGGCAACGAATGCGTTTGAGGATTTAGGTTACTTCTGCGTTGATAATTTGCCGCTCACCTTGCTTCCCACCTTCGCGCGCCTCGTCGAGCCTGACGAGGAAAGTAACGCGCGCATCCGGCGCGCCGCGATTATCATTAACATCCGCGAAGGTCATTTCCTCAGCGAATTCAACGAGCAATTACGGAAACTGAGAGACGAAGGCGACTTGGAAGTTTTCGTTCTTTTCCTTGAAGCTTCAGACGAAGCGATGCAGCGTCGCTTCAGCGAAACGCGCCGCCCGCATCCGGCCGACGCTGGCAGTGGGCTGCTCGATGCTATTCAACGCGAGCGCGAAGCGATGGGTGAGATACGCGCCCACGCCGACTTGATCGTTGATACATCTGACTTCTCTGTTCACACCTTGCGGCAGTATCTCGTTGAACGCTTCAGCCCCGACCCGAAGGGCACGCCGATGCGCGTGCAAATCTTAAGCTTCGGGCAAAAATACGGCGGCCCCCGCGATGTCGATCTGCTCTTTGACGTGCGACATCTGCCGAACCCGTATTTCGTTCCGCAACTGCGTGATCTCTCAGGTCACGACCGCCGCGTCGTCGAATTTTTAAAATCAAAACCGGAGGTGATGGAAACGCTCCGACGCTTTAGCGAACTCGTCGAATATCTGCTGCCTCTTTACCAGCGCGAAGGTAAATCGTATGTAACAGTCGGCATCGGTTGCACGGGCGGACGCCATCGTTCGGTGATGATCGCTAATGCCTTAGCGCGTGAATTGCGCCACGCCGGATTCGACGCTTCCTCCGGCCACCGCGATGTCAAAAAAGCGAACAAAAGAAAGAAACGACGAGTAAAGCCGCCGGGAGAGCAAGCGGCTGGCGCACAGTAAAACGCGACAATGAAAATTCGTTTTGGTTAACGCAAGCGACAGGAGTTGAGAAGATGGTTGACGCTGTAGAACGTAATAATAATGGCGCTCAAGAAGGCGGCGCACGGCTCATTGCCGGAGTCGTAGTTACACACGGACAGTTGGCGAACGAGTTGTTAGCGGCAGCCGAGATGATCGTCGGAACGATCAAACACATCACATCAGTCTCAATCGGATGGCACGACGACGTTGACGCGGCGCGCAACGAAGTCGAGCGGGCGCTATTGCGCGTTTCGGAAGA
This sequence comes from Pyrinomonadaceae bacterium, assembly GCA_013695245.1. Classification (GTDB taxonomy): domain Bacteria; phylum Acidobacteriota; class Blastocatellia; order Pyrinomonadales; family Pyrinomonadaceae; genus JACCYN01. Next base: position 6,648 of record JACDAW010000482.1, read on the forward strand.
TCGCGGTGTGTTGATTTTAACCGATATGTTCGGCGGCACGCCGACAAACATCGCTTCGATGTTTCTCCGCGAAGGCGAAGTGGAAGTTGTGACCGGCGTCAACCTCCCGATGGTGATCAAGCTGGCGAGTCAAGGCGCAGAGGAATCGCTCGCAGATGTTGCGCGGCGCGTCCGCGATCAGGGTCGAGACGGAATTTACCTCGCAGGCGAATTGCTTTCGCCCGCGAAGAAGAACTGAATGTGCGAACAGTGTGTCGTAATTCCGAATCGGCTTGGACTACACGCACGGGCGGCGGCGCAGCTTGTGCGCACTGCTAACTTATACGCGAGCGAGGTGCGCATTGAACGTGCTGACGGAAGCGCAACGGCTGATGCGAAATCAATCTTAAGCGTGCTGATGTTAGCGGCCGGGCGCGGCACGATGTTGCGCGTTAAGGCACACGGCAACGATGCGGCGCAGGCGATCAGTCATATATGCGAGTTGATCGCGAATGGTTTTGGCGAAGAGTAAGGGGAGATGAAGTGAGCACGCGCGAAAGCAATACGAAGGCGGAAGAGAGATGGCGCGGCTTGGGCGTCTCGGACGGCGTCGCCGCCGGTCAAGTGCTGCGCATTCACACGGGCGCGCGCTCGGTTTATCGCGCAACGCTGACGGAAATCGAAATTGAGCGTGAGCTTCAGCGATTTCGTGAAGCTGTCGAATCGTCGCGCAAACAGTTAGAAGAGATTAAGGAACGCACCGGGAAAGAGCTTGGCGCGAAGCACGCATACATCTTCGACGCGCACCTGCTAATGCTCGATGACCGAAGTTTGATCCAAGCGACTGAAACTTACATCCGGCAAGAGCATACAAATGCTGAATGGGCGGTAAGAGTTGTTACTGACCGTCTGCTCGTCGCTTACGCGCAGATCAAAGACGATTACTTACGCGAGCGCAGCGCCGATGTCGAAGACGTCGTGCGGCGTATCCTCACAGCGCTCGGCGGCGAAAGTTTCTTGAAGCGGCATTTGACGGAAGATTCAGTGATCGTGGCCGAAGAATTGTTGCCGTCGGCAATAGCTGAACTCGATTTTGCTCACGTCCGCGCCTTCGCTTCAGACGCCGGAGGGTGGACGTCGCACGCGGCGATCATCGCGCGCGGTCTCGGAATCCCCGCCGTCGTCGGCTTGCGCGATCTTCATCGCCGCGCGCGCACCGGCGATTCAATCGTGGTTGATGCGGGCACAGGTTTGGTTGTGCTTCATCCTTCACCCGCTACATTCAAGCAGTTCGATGTGCGAGAAGCTCGCCCGGCGCTTTCAAACGGCGCAATCACGACGGGCGAAACAGAGGCGCAACCAGCGCGCACGCTTGACGGAGTTGAGATCGCTTTGCGCGCAAACGTTGAATTGCGTGCCGAGTATGAGGGTGTGCGGCATTACGGCGCGCAAGGAATCGGTTTGTATCGCTCGGAGTTTCTCTGGTCATTGCACAACGGAATCCCCTCCGAAGACGACCAAGTTAAAGCTTACACGGAAGTGGTGGCACTGGCGGGCGCGGCGGGGGCAACGATTCGCCTTTTCGATCTCGGCGGCGATAAAGCGGGGTTAGCCGAAACTGATGCGGAACGCAACCCGGCGCTCGGACTGCGCGCGATTCGTTTTTGTTTACAGCATGAGGAGGTGCTGCGAAGGCAAATTCGCGCGTGTTTGCGTGCAGCGGGTACGGGTATGTCTGTGCCGCTCAAAGTAGTGCTGCCAATGGTGTCTGATATTACCGACGTGAGGCGCGCGCGCCGCATCATCAATGAAGAGTGTGAACGTTTGAAGGCGGAAGGCGCAACGTGCGGCGAAGTGAAAATAGGCGCGATGATCGAAGTGCCGTCGGCCGTTTTAACCGCTCATGCCCTCGCGCGTGAGGTTGATTTCTTTAGCCTCGGAACAAACGATCTCGTTCAGTATATGCTCGCCGTAGATCGCGGCAACGACGATGTCGCCGCGTGGTTTCGCTCGCTACATCCGGCAGTGCTCCGCAGCATTGATTACACTTTGACGGCGGCGCGCGCGGCCGCGATCCCGGCGGTGGTGTGCGGCGAGATGGCATCAAGCCCGGCTTATGCTTTCGTGCTCATCGGACTCGGCGCGCGTGATCTCAGCATGACGGCGGCGGCGATTCCGCGCGTGCGCCGCATGATCAGCGGTATCCATGCGGAACGTGCGCGACAGATTGCCGCCGAATGCTTGCAGTGTGAGACGGCTGACGACTCGGAAGAGTTAGTGAGAACACGACTCGGTGAAGAATGGCCGCAACTTTTCCCGCCAGAAACCTTGCCAACTGCGAAAGAGATGGATAGAATCTAAAAAGCCTCGCGCGTAATCACAGATTGCCGCCAAAGCAACTGCGCGCAAACTCTTCACAATAATTTTCCTTTCAGGCAAACGTTATGCTCGCCATTACGTTGCCACCATCAGCAGCTTCAACGATTCCAAAAGCCGCACGATTAAATAAGCTTTGCAGTGATCTGATTTTGCACTATCTAAGTGACCTGCTCGCCCGGCCTAAAATCAAATCTTTCAATTGTATGAAGTTTTAACGCGCCCGAATTGAAAATAAGGATTGCATCCTTCCTTTAAGGAGTTAGCGCTCGATATGAAAAAGTTTTTATGCGTTATGTTGCTGTGCATTATTCCGGCTGTTGCGGCGCAAGCTCAAGGCCGCGCTGCGCGTTCTGCGCATAGCGACCCGGACACCAAAAGCGCGGTTGCGCCAAACCGTGAGCGTACATCTCCCGCGTCAAACGCCGCAACGTCGAAGGCATCCACCGCTCCCGCGCTCTCTCCTAGAACTGCAAACGATTCATCGAATCCGAGAGCGTCAACAACATCAATCAATAATTCAAGCACAAATGCTTCGACCGCGCCGGTTGCGGCAGTGACGACAGACGCTTTGACAAACATTTATCGTGTTGGCGCGGGTGACGTGCTCGACATCCGTGTGTTGAATTACGCCGTGCGCCAACCGACGCTCTACACTGTGATGGAGGGTGGCTTGCTCGAATTTCCGCTGGCGGGCGAACCCTTCGTCGTCGCCGGATTAACGATTGATGAGATTGACGCGCGCCTATCATCAGAATTGAAACGCCGCGCCGTGTTCGTCAATCCGCGAGTCGTCGTCAGCGTGCGCGAATACGTGAGCCACACAGTAGTTGTAAGCGGGCTTGTGTCGAATCCGGGCGCAAAGATTCTGCGACGCGAAGCGGTGCCGCTCTTCGCTCTGCTCGCCGAAGCGCAGGCACATGCGGAAGCCGCGCGCGCTACGATTATGTCAAGCATCACGCAGGCGAGTAGCACGATTGAACTCGACGAATCTTCCGGGATAAACACGCTTGTGCGCGCGGGCGATGTGATAACGGTTCGAGCGCGCCCGCCACAGTTTTATTTTATCGGCGGGCAAGTGAGCGCGCCGGGACAAAAGAATTTTTACAACGGGTTGACGTTGCTGCAAGCCATCCTTGCTTCGGGCGGCACAACGCGCTACGCCGGAACAAACGCGCGCATCTCACGCTCCGGCGCAGACGGGCGGCTCATCTTAACCGTGCATAATTTAAAGGATATTAAAAACGGCAAAGCACCCGACCCGGTTTTACAACCCGGCGACCGCATCGAGTTGAGCCGCCGCCGCTGGCAATAAAAATGAAACAATTAATTTAATTTTGAAATCTTATTCGCCAAGAGCTTGACGCTCTACGCGGCATTGACGAAAATGCGAAGCTATTAAAGGAATCGAACTAAGAACATCCGTGAGCGCGGGCGTGAGGGCAATCAAAACGATTTGCGCTCATGTTCGCGCTTTATAGTGTTTAATAAAAACTTTATGCCGCGGCCTCGAAACAATCTCGCCTTCTTGATCATCGCCAAGGCATTGATTGAAACGTTGTTTGTTGTATCCCTCGTCTTAAGCTTTCATTACCGCGCTTTTAACACTCGATTTAGCGGTCGCATCACCGAGGTAAATGGACGCAAAGTTACAGGTTGGGTGTTCGACGAGGGTGCGCCCTCAAAGCCTATTGAGGTGCAGCTTTATCTCAACGATCAATTCGTCGCAAGCCGCATCGCTGACCATCAGCGCCGGGATTCCGTAAATACGGGAGATGCAGTGGAGGACGCACATGAGTTTGAGTTTGATCTTTCGTCAAAACCTGTAGGCGAATATGAAGCGCGTGTTTATGTTGTGCAGGAAAGCGGCGGCGGCGCGCGGCGAACGCTGCAAACCTTGCATGACCCTGTGCGTTTCCGCGTCGGCGCGAAATAGGAAGTGATGTCGAGGAATTGAGCGACAACTTTCGAGATTTGAAGAAAGAGGCCGAAGCGATGAAAGGCGAAGACGCGCGCAGCGAAGTTGCGATGAAGAATTATCCTTCGTCGAAATGGTTGGTGGCGTGCGAAATAATGTCGCTTGTATCGTCCGTTGTAGTTGCGGAGTGGGCGGTTATGCCGTTCACGGGGCGGGGAGCGGAATTAATGTTTGCCGGAATGCTTCCGGTTGCCGCCGCGTTCGCGCTGATGCTTTTTTCGCGTAAGGTGCACGGTGAAACATGGCGTGAGGTAGGCATACGGTTCGACAATTTTTGGCGCGCGTTGCGTTTGCTGTTGATTCCAATGTTGCTCGCCGCGCTGCTATTGTTTGCGCTCGGTCTCCTGCTTCCCAAACTCGAATACGGCGTGCCGCGCGTGAGAAAAACTCCGGCGTGGATTTTCGTCTGGGGCATCGGATGGGGTTTTTTGCAGCAATTCATGTTGCAAGGTTTCGTCAATCGTCGCGCGCAGATGCTTTTCGGAAAAGGATTTAGAAGCGTCCTTGTGGTGGCGCTGGTGTTCGCTTTGTTGCACATGCCGAACCCGTGGTTGACGGTAGCGACTTTCTGCGGCGGGCTGCTCTGGGCTTTCGTCTATCAACGCACACCGAATCTCTTCGCTCTTGCCCTTTCGCACAGCCTGATGACATGGCTACTCATCGCCACCATCCCTGATGCGCTGCTGCATGGCTTGCGCGTCGGCTACAACTACTTTTAAGCGTGGCTAATTAACAGATTGGCGACCGGGAAATTTAGTTTTGCGAGCATTTACTGTACGTGTTGAACAATGGTTTGCTATAATCTCTGCTAATGCGGCACAAGGAGCGCGAACCGGGCGGTCGCTGCTTCGTGCTTTAATCGGCGCGGGGGAGAGGAAAGTCCGAACACTACAGAGCAGCGAGCCAGCTAACGGCTGGGCGCGCGATGAATTAAACGGCCTTTGAGGTTTGTTGATTTATCGTGTGACGACAAGTGCAACAGAGAAGAGTCCAGCCAACGCGTTTAATAATTTTGAGTTTCGCGCGTTGGTGATGGGTGAAACGGTGCGGCTTCTGAGTAATGAAGCTTAATGTAAGAGCGCACCAGCGCGCGTGGCGACACGAGACGCGGCTAGGCAAACTCCTCGCAGTGCAAGACCAAATAGGGAGACGATTCAAGGGCGGCTCGTCCGAACGGAAGCTTACAAGGCTTCCTTACGTCTCCGGGTAGGTCGCTCGATCCGTTTGGCAACAAACGGGCTAGATGAATGATCGCTGCTTCGCCTTGAAAAAGCGGAGAACAGAATTCGGCTTACAGGTTCGCGCTTCTTGTGCAGCAAAAAACAAGTTCTTTCCAATCGTAAATTACATCGGCGGCTAATTTGGGAGAATCAAAAAGCATGGTAAATCGCAAAGGAGTGTTCATTGGCGCTTACGTACCGTTGGAATTAAAAGAATCTTTGCGAAGGCGCGCGGCGGCCGAACACCGCACGCTCTCGCAAGAGATCACGCGCATTCTGACGGAGGCCGTACACGGGCGCGCGCTTGCGCCCGGCTCAGTTGATCGACGCGGCTTGGCTTCGGGGCCGCGCCGCCGCGATAACGATCCGATTCCGCGTCGCCGTTCCTACGACGTTCCGTATGTCGCTCCTGAAGCGACCGCCGGAGACGATTAAAAACTCAATCTTCGCAGAGTTCTAGCAGCAATTCATCTCCCCGACATGCACAACCGTCGAAGGATTGTTGATGCGTTGCTTTAGCAACAACTTTCATCGCGCGCCGTTTTCACAAGGAAAGCGGCGCGCTTCGGTTTTATCCAGACATTCCGCTATAATCATCAACATACTTTGTCGGACACGCTCAGCGAATTTAAAGTGAACCGCAATAAAATTTTTTACTTGATAACCGGCCTTCTCGTCGGGTTGCTCATCGGCTTCGCGTTTACCAACGCCGTGAATCGCCGCGAAAGCGATGAGATGCGCCACGAGTTGGAACGTCTGCGCGCGTCCGCTGCTTCCGCTCCGCGCGCTTCAGAGGCAACGGGCGGGGCGAACGGAAATACCGATTCCTCGATGCCGCTCGTGTCTGACGACCAACTCCGCAACGCCATTGCGCGCGGCGATGCCGCTCCAAACGATCTCACGCTCCAACGCGACCTCGGCCGCAATCTTTACCTTTACGCTTCATATACAAACAACGCCGAAATCGTTCCTGATGCAATCCGTTTTCTTCAGCGTGCACACGACGGCAATCCGAGAGATTACGAAACGACGGTGCTTCTCGGCGATGCCTATTTAGCTCTCGCCCGCACCTCCGATCCTAATCGCTTTGAAGAAGCGCGCTCGTTTTATCAGCAAGCTTTGCGTTTAAAACCTGACGATGCGAATGCGCACACGGGAACGGGGATGACTTATTTCTTCGACCGTCCTTCTGATCCGCAACGCGCGATCAGCGAATACCGCAAAGCGCTCGCTTCCGATGCGCGTCACGAAGCCGCGTTGCAAAACTTGGCGGCGGCGCTTATTGCCACAAACGATCTTATTGAAGCGCAAAAGACAATCGAACATTTGAAAGACGTGAACGATCAAAACCCGGTGTTGTCTGACCTTGAAGCTCAACTAAGTCAAAGCCGTAACGCCGAACGAGAACGAAAATGAAGCTGGCGATCATTCTCACTGTCATTTTTATGATCGGGGCGATTGTTTACTGGCGCATCCGCCCATACCTTGCCATCGCGCGGCGCGTGATGGCAACCATGCGCGCAATACAAAGCGGCGGCGAACGGCGCGGGGCGACGGGAGTAAGCGGTGCAAAGGGCGCAACAGGAGAAAAATTGATTCGCTGCGAATCGTGCGGAGTGTGGCTACCGGCATCACGCGCGCTCGAAGATCGTTCGTCCGGCGGTTCAAGTTACTGTTCAACGGACTGCCTCGAAAAGTCTCTTGTCCGGTCGCAACGTCAACGTCGCTCCGCTGTCCGGTGAACCCTATTCGACACTTACATTAGCTTTCTAAGCTCTAAAGTTGTTTGAGGGTGCGGTTTTTGTAATGAGACGATTACGGTGCAAGTCCAGCGTGCCGCAACGTGTCTTGGAAGCGAGGGTCGGAGCGTAGGTCGTCGAAGATAGGATTAACGCCCACGAAAATCGTGAAGATAGAATCTGACTCAGTGAAACCACGTCGCAGCCACTCAATAGCTTCATCCTTTTCGCCGAGCAGCGTATAGAGTTCAGCCATGACATATTTATTCGGCGCGCTTACCGCAAGCGCATCTCTAAGTCTCAGGCGGAGGAAACTTTGCATTCCTCGTCGCGTAAGCCTCTCTGTAAGGTTTATCGTCGAACGAGCTGTGGGAAGATTGCGCGTTGATTCTATCGGCGGTGAGAAGTTCCTAGACGGCTTCATCCGGCATGTTCTTCTTCAGATAAATCCAGTAGAGGTAGGAATGCGCGAAGGAGAAATCGGAATCTAGTTCGAGCGCCTTGCGACACTGCCGGATAGCTTCATCATACTCGTGGTTGAAGAAAAGAATTTGCCCCATGTCGGCGTTGATACCAACCGAGAGCGGATCGATTTCGAGCGCGCGACGCATCCGCGCTTTGGCTTCATCCTGTTGTCCTTTCACCGCCAGCAGCAGCGCATACCACTGATGCGCCGTCGAGTAATTCGGCTTCATTTCAAACGCGCGCTTTAACTCACGCTCCGCCGTCTTGAAATCCCAGTAGTGAAACATGCGGATGAAGCCCAAGGCGGCGTGTGCTTCGGCGAGCGTCGGGTCAAGCTCAAGCGCGCGACGCACCGCGCGCTCGGCTTCCAGAGAGGGCATCCGCCCTCTGGCCGCTAAGACTTCGGCCAAACCGGCATAGGCCGCGGCGTAGTTCGGGTCGATCTCAATCGCTCGTTGGAAATAAACCCTTCACGGGCGGCGAGAACGTCACCTCGCCGAATGGCACGCAGCAGTTCCGCGAGATTTTTCAAGGCAACTCGACCTTAACTTTGACGATCAACGGCTTGGCTCCGAACTCGAACGTGACGCTTAGCTTCAACCTCTACGGCATTCAGACTCTGGACGGTAACAACGCAAATTTCGGTGAGCGTTTTAATCTCACCGCCAACGGTTCGACGC
>JACDAW010000493.1 GCA_013695245.1 Pyrinomonadaceae bacterium
GCGTCGAAATGAAACGGGCTTCCACATCCGTGCTGCAACGCCGCCTGCGCATCGGCTATGGTCGCGCCGCTGCCATCCTCGATCAGATGGAGCGTGCTCAAATGATCGGCCCCGTCGATGGCGCGCGACCGCGTCCCGTGCTCGGACGAGCCTTTGAAACCATTGCGCATTGGGAGAGCGCGGAGACGGTGGAATAGTTTTCCACAGGCGCTGTGGAAAAGCCTGTGGAAAACTCGACTTTTGATGTTACAAGTTCCTGAAAAGTTTAGACTTCTAGCACTTTGCACACACACGCGGCAAAACTTACAAACCGTTGTTATTAACCACTTTACCTTGTAATCATGAGCTTCAGCCATGCGTTTGTGGACGACATCAGAAAGAAAACTTGCGCTGCTTTTAGTTTTCTGCGCGACGACCGTCTTTAACTCTTCCTGCGTCAAAACATCACCCGCCACGCTCGCGTCGGACGCGTCAATCATCTCTGCTACTACTGAAAACAATTCACGCAACATTCAGCCTCTGGATATAAATTCCGCGTCCGTCAGTGAACTTGAAAAACTGCCGGGCGTCGGACAAACGATTGCACGTCGGATCGTTGAACACCGCACACGCTACGGCTCCTTTCGTCGTCCAGAACATCTCATCATCGTGCGCGGCATCAGCGAACGCCGTTACAAGCTGATGCGTCCCTTCATCACAGCCGGATGAACGCAGCGTGACTACGACGCATCAACTTCGCCGCCACGCGCGAGAGATTTTCACAAGCGCGCTCGAAGCAGTTGACCCCGCCAAGGCGCTGCGCCGCGCCGTGCATCTCGACGAACATCTACTCACTATTCTCGGCGAAGATTTTGATCTTCGTCAATACAAAGCGATCTACTCAATCGCGCTTGGCAAGGCATCCGGCGCGATGGCCGCGGCGCTCGACCGCCTTCTCGACACTAAACTTGCAGGCGGGATAATATCTTCATCCGTTGACGTTTCGCTTCCCGCGCGCTGGCGACGCTTCGCCGGAGGGCATCCGGTGCCGAACGAGGAGAGCTTCGCCGCTGCGCAAGCTTGCTTTGATCTTTTAAATCAAATCGAGCAAGACGCATCCTTAATAATCTTTCTCATCTCAGGCGGCGGTTCGGCGATGATGGAAATTCCGCGCGATGAGTTCGTGACGCTTGCCGACGTTCAAGAAGCAAACCGCCTGCTCGTCAATTGTGGGGCGAGCATCGGCGAGATAAACGCCGTGCGGCAGGCGTTTTCAAAGGTGAAGGCGGGCGGCTTAAGTCATGCCGCTTGGCGCGCCGCGCAGGTGACGCTTATCGTCTCCGACACAAACGCGGGCGAGGAATCAAACGCCGCCTCCGGCCCGACATTCGACCAACATAGCGATGCGAAAGCAGCGCTCGCAGTGATCGCAAAGTATAATTTGGAGAGACGCTTGCCGCAGTCTATAACGGAAACGATTAAACGCTTTGCGCCCTTACCTCCCATCGCAACGTCACCAATTCGCCGCCATTACGTGCTGCTCGATAATCGTGATGCGATTGACGCGGCGGCGCAGGCGGCGCGAGAGCGAGGGTTTCGTATTGCGTTGGCTGAAGAGATCGTCGAACAACCGATTGAAGAAGGTTGCGCGCAATTGGTGTCGCGCTTGATTGAGTTGCGACAGCAAATTAAACCCGGCGAAACGGTGTGTCTTATTTCCGGCGGAGAGTTCGCTTGCCCCGTGAGAGGAAACGGAATTGGCGGGCGCAACTGCGAAACCGCTTTGCGCTGCGCCACCGAGATTGGGAAAGCTCTCGCCGGAGAGACGCATCCGACGGACTCATCAATCGTCGCGCTCAGCGCGGGCACAGACGGAATTGACGGCAACAGCCCGGCGGCGGGAGCCATTGCCGACGAGACTACGCTCAAGCGCGCTCTTAAACTCAATCTTGATCCTGAAACGTTCCTTTACAACAGTGACGCTTACAACTTCTTTCGACTTCTCAACAGCGAAATCCTAACGGGTGCGACCGGCACCAACGTGCGCGATTTGCGGATCATGCTTGCGACGCAGAATCGCATCTGAAAATTTCATTACACATAACCGGCACCAAAGATCGCTCAAGCGGCTCTTATATGTTCCCAAACATCTCCTATTGAGCGCGCCTCGGGAGCGGCCCTTTGCATCGCGTAGCCGGCAATCGTAAAGAGCGTTGCGACAAGCAGAACCGGCAGCAGCGTCCGGCGAATCGCCGCCCGCAGCCAATGTCTCTGCTCAATTCCCTTCAACCGTTTGTATAAGCCCGTCATCAGCAGCCCGTCAACGAGGATTTCAGCTAACAAAGCAGGCGCGATGTACACGACATAAAAAGCGGCTACGAGCGACCCAAGAATCGCAACTACGAACACAACGACTAACCAAAGTTCATCCAAATCT
>JACDAW010000505.1 GCA_013695245.1 Pyrinomonadaceae bacterium
CGTGAGCGGCGTCCGCAAGTCATGCGTCACGGCGTCGAGCAGAGCAGATTTTAATTGCTCGCTTTGGCGTAACGCTTCCGCGTGACTCGCGCGCTCAAATGCGATTTGCAACTGCTCGTAGAGTTGCTTGATTTCCATTCGTCCGCGCTCCGCTTCTTCGGCGCGGTGCTTCGCGGCGGCAGACAATCCGCCAACCGTGAGCGCCGTCACGAGGAACGCCGCGAGCGCGATCCAGTTCTGCGGATCAGCGATGGTCAGCGTTCCGTAAGGCGGCAGAAAGAAAAAGTTAAAGCACAACATTCCGACGACGGAAGCCGCGATTGCCGGACGACTTCCCGCCCATGTTGCGCTGAACAAAACGACGAGCAGAAGCACGAGCGCGACCGTAATTGGATTGACGTGATCGCGCAAAGCGACGAGCAGAATGGCCACTACCGCCATCGAGAGAACGGATAACGCATATCTCGCCGCGCGCTTTCCCCACACCTCATTCATCGCTTTATTCTACAAGCAAACCGTAATGAGCGACGGTAAAAACGCCTCACCGTTCCACACCGCTTTTTTCTTCAATTTTCACTGCTCACAGATATTAGCTCGCCTTTGAAGCGCCCGCCTGCCGTCTTGCCTGCGATTCATTGCCGCTTCTTTTTGAGCTTCTTACAAATGTGAACCAGCCGCGACAGCGGAGACAGGATTCTTCTCATTCTCCGGTGAAGAAACAATTAGCTCCGGCTTCGGTTCAGGGAGAAAGCGCCAGACGAGCAACGCCATCAGCAACACGAACGCCGCCCCCGTGATCGAGTTGCTGGCATATCCGAAACGGCTGTATGCAGGCCCGGCAAGTGCCCCGCCCAGAGCGAAGCCGACCTGACCGAGCGCCACCGTCAGGCTGAGCAGTGTTCCACGATGATCGTCCTTAACCAGCGCCGAAAGCAGCGCCTGAAACGGACTAATGCGCGCCGCGACGAGAATCATCGTGAAGAAGAAAAGCGGGTAAGCCATCCAGAACTTGCGGATCACAAACGTTGTCGAGAGCATCACTGCGGCGAGACCTAAACAAGAAGCGATGATTAAACTTTTCCGCCCGACTCTATCCGAAAGCCTACCGGCGAGCGGACCCGTCAAGGCGTTAGCAATCCCGCCGACTAAAAACAGTGTGGCGATCTGTCCCGCCGTCGCGCCCTTTGTTCTCGCCAACCATGTGGGCAAGAACACGACGTACAACGCTAAGCCCAGATACATGAGGCAGAAGGCGACGGAAGCGACGACGACATCCGATCTCCGAAGTAAGACCGCATAACTCTTGAGGGCGCTGCCAAGGCTGAGTTTCCCCTTGGCTCGTTGCACGTCGGGCTGCGGAACGAACTGCCAGATCAGCAGGAACGTCAGTGCCATCGTCACACCAAAGCCGAGGAACGGCGTGCGGAAGCCATATTTCGCCGCGAGCAGTGTGCCGAGCGGAACTCCGGCGATTTGACCGAGCGCCGTGCTGCTCATAATCCAACCGCTCGCCCAGCCGCGTTGCTCATACGGGAAATAGTCGCCGACATACGAAACGGCTGATCCGCTCAACACGCCTCCGGCGACGCCAGCGAAGGTACGAACTAAGAGTAGGCTCAAGTAGCTTGAGGCGATTCCGTGCATCGCAAGGGCAAGCGTCATCAGTCCAGCTCCGATGAGCAGGACGCGCCGCCTGCCGATCTTGTCGGAGATAGGGCCGATGACGAGCGCGAACGTGCCGACCATCAGCGCATAGACGCTGACGAGCGTGCCTTGCATCGCTTCAGGCACGTTTAGTTCCCTGCCGATCTGCGGCAGCATCGGCGAGATGATCATGATCTGGCTGCTTGCCGAAAAGACAAGTAGCCAGAGCGCGAACAGAATAAGATACGGATGTGAATCTTCTTTCGTCATATCTGTACCGGGCGAACCTCGCAGCCATCCGCGCTTGGCGCGACCTCTCGTATCTGATCGAGATGTTTGCATTCAGTTGCTATCTTTATGCTGCTCCTTTGAAGTGAATCTATTTTAGTGCCTTGCGCTTTGTGGAGGTGTAGACGGAAATTGCAGCTTAAAAGTCGCGCCACGTTCGCTATTACTTACGCTGAGCGAGCCGCCATGTTGCGCCGCGATCTTATAAGCGATAGAAAGACCGAGACCGACGCCCTTCTCCTTCGTCGTGAAGAAAGGATCGAAAATACGCAAGGCAATTGCTGTATCAACTCCGCCGCCTTCATCCTCTACTTCAATCGCCACACCATCACCATTAGCCGAAAAGGTTCGCAGCATTATGCGCCCGCCGCCCGGCATCGCTTGCAGCGCATTGATCGTGAGATTAAGAAGCACTTGTTTGATTTGTTCGGCATCAATCATCAGGAGCGGCAAATCTGGAGCGAGGCTCAACTCGACACGCACGTTTTGTGTCGCGGCGCGTTGCTCGGTGAGCGTCGCCACAGAGCGAACGATCTCGTTCACATCGGCAGGGGCGACCGCCGGTTTCGGTGGGCGGGCGAAATGTAGGAACTCCCCGACCAAGCGATCCAGACGCTCCACTTCGCGCTTGGCGATGTCAGCGAATTCGCGGCGCGGATTGTCCGGCGGCAAAGCGTCTTCCAAGATTTCGACTGCGCCTTTGATCGAGCCGAGCGGATTGCGAACTTCGTGCACGACCGCCGCCGAGAGTTCGCCGAGCGACGTGAGCCGTTCGGCTTGCAGCAGTTGCTCGAAGGTTTGCCGCAGTTCGGCATAAGCTTTTTGCAGTTCCTCCGCCGTGCGTTCGGTGCGCGCGCGCGCGCGCCTCGAACGGTCGCTGAGCACGCCGGTCACGATGCCGATGACATTGAACAAGATGATTTCGGCATACTGATTTAACGAGTAATCGAAATTGCGATGCTGCCAGTGCAACGAGATGTGCGGGATGTAGGCTAGCGAGGCGAACAGCGCCGCGCCGAAGCCGCCGCGCATACCGAAAAGAACGGCGGCGGCAATGATCGGTATGTAGTAGAGGCGTTGGTAAATTTCGTGCAGCGTGATGCGGTCAAGCGGAGTGATGAGATGTAGCGCGGTGACGGACAAAATGACGATAGCGATGCCAGCGGCTTGCAGCTTTGCAGAATGCCGTTTGTTTCTCACTGTCGCGCGCCCTCGCCTAAGTCAGCCGTGCCGTCGGTCGCAAGTCCGTACTTCTGCATCCGGTAGATGAGAGCGCTGCGCGTGATGTCTAGGTAGCGCGCCGTGCGCGTTTGATTACCATCGTGCATTTCAAGAGCTTGCCGGATAATTTCGCGTTCGACTTCATCAATCGAGAGTCCTTCTGGGGGAAGTTCGATGAGGACGTTGGCGGCGAAAGCGCGCGGGCGGCGAATCTCTTCCGGTAAATCTTCAAGCGTTAGCGTGTCGCCCTTCGCCAGCACAACCATGCGTTCGATAAGGCTCTTTAATTCGCGCACATTGCCCGGAAATGAATAAGCGGCGAGCGCGGCAAACACTTCACGCGCAAGCGTCACATTGCCGCAGTTGTGCCGCTTGCAAGCCTCTTGCAAAAAGTGTTCGGCGAGCAGAGGGATGTCTTCGCGCCGCTCGCGCAAGGGCGGCAACTCGATGGGCACGACCGCCAAGCGGAAGTACAAATCTTCGCGGAAACTGCCGTCTTCGACAAGCGTGCGTAAATTGCGATTCGTCGCGGCGATGATCCGCACGTCCACCTTGCGCGTGGCGCTTTCGCCCAAGCGCGTAATTTCGCCTTCTTGCAGCACGCGCAAAAGTTTCGGCTGCAACGCCGCAGGCATCGCGCTCACTTCATCTAAAAAGAGCGTGCCGCCGGATGCTTCTTCAAATTTCCCTTTTGCGTCCGCAACCGCGCCGGTAAACGAGCCGCGCTTGTGTCCGAACAGTTCCGACTCGATCAGACCTTCGGGAATCGCCGCGCAGTTGACGGCGATAAACGGATGTGCGGCGCGTGTGCTGTTGAAGTGTAGCCCTCGCGCGATGAGTTCTTTTCCCGTGCCGGATTCGCCTGTAATAAGCGTCGTCACATCCGAGTGCGCCACGCGCTCAACCGTGTCGAGCACCTGACGCATCCGCTTTGATGTGCCGATGACATTTTCTAAACGAAACTGCTCATGGACGAGGCGGCGCAAACGCTGATTCTCCGAGATCGTTTCGCGGAACGCGAGCGCTTTCTGAAGAGTAAGCAAAATCTGCTCGCGGTTGAACGGTTTAGTGATGTAATCGAACGCGCCCGCACGCATCGCCGCAACCGCCGTCTCGATGTCGCCGTAGGCGGTGATGACGATCACGGGCGTGTCGGCTTTGATGGCATTCGCGCGGTGCAGCAACTCTAATCCGTTGAGACCGGGCATTCGCAGATCGGTGATGAGACAGGCGATGTCGTGCTGCGTGAAGAGATCAAGCGCCGTGAGTCCGTCAGCCGCCGTCAAGACTTCATACTTATTTTCGCGCAGTTGGAATTCGAGAACGCGCCGCAGAGAATCGTCATCGTCGGCAACGAGGACGAGCGGAGCATAATTGAAATTTCGCGGCTTCTGCTGGCTGTTGGGCATTTGGCAATGCGTACATACAAACGAATGTTCTACCGGACGACGGGCGGCGCATCTGTCGTTGCCGCCGCTTGGCTTTCCTGCGTCCGCGCTTCGATGGCGCGCAAGGTTTCGACTGCTTCGCCGTTTCGTCCCGCCATCACTTGCTCGCTAAAGCGTATGTAGCTTTGTGCGAGATTATCAATCCGGCGCGCGTCTTCGCCTATTTCCGCGATGATCTCTTGCGCCACATCGTCGCGCGTAAAAGTAGGACGACCTTGCAGCACACGCACGCGGCTAACGATCCTCATCGCCGGGCTGTCAAGCCGACGATGGAAAGCGATAATTGCGCGCTCCAATGCTTCCAACTCGCGCTCGCGCCAGTTTGCGCGCCACAATGCCCAGCCGAACAGCATCGAAATAAGAACGAATAGACTGCGGAAGATCAACTGCACACTGCCGGGATGCAGTAGTTCCGTACTGAAACTATTGGACGAATGAAAGTCCGCCGCAAGTTGCGCGTGCATCGCCGCATCCACGATCCACATCGCAAAGCCGAGCAGCGCGCCGAGAATGATTTCTTTATAACGTCGGAATAAAACCATCGAAAATTTTATTGACACCAACCTACACGTTTTGTCGCCTGTGTGATGCTACGACGTAAGCAATGATCAGACATTATACTCTATGCGCCGGTTGCTTGTTCTTGTCATCTCGACGAGTAATACTTTGGATTCACCGCGCTTGCCCGTTTCCTTCAACAATCAACTTGCCGCGCATCATGCTCATGCCGCAGGTGAAAGTGAATTCGCCTGCTTTCTCCGGCGTGAACTCAATTTGCGTTGTCTTAAACGCGGGCAGATCGCGCGCGATGCCGAAGTCTCCGAAAATTACTTGCTCGCTACACGAAGCAGTTTCGTCGCGGTAGAAGTCGAGGCGCACGGGCGCTCCCTGCTTAACGACAATCACATCAGGCGAGTAGCCGCCTTTGACCGTCACTTTAATTTCCTGCACGCCGCTCGCGCCCAACGCGGCAGCCACGCTTTCGCGCTCTCCGAAAAAGTACCAGAGAACAATTCCGATGACGGCGATGCCGACCATGACGACTGCAATCTCTGTCGTGTCCATAATAAAACCTCCTTCGCTAATTACAGCGCGCCCGCGCGGAAACGGCGCAGGCGTAAACTATTGGCGACCACCGAGACGGATGAGAACGACATCGCCGCGCTCGCTAAGACAGGCGACAGTAGCCAGCCTGTGAACGGATAGATCAGTCCGGCGGCGATGGGTATTCCGATCACGTTGTAGATGAACGCCCAGAAGAGATTTTGTTTGATCGTTCGCAATGTTGCGCGCGACAATTCAATCGCCGTCACAACGCCGCGCAGATCGCCGCGTATCAGCGTGATGTCCGACGCCTCAATCGCCACATCCGTTCCCGTTCCAATGGCGATGCCGACATCAGCTTGCGCGAGCGCGGGCGCATCGTTGATGCCATCGCCGACCATCCCGACGAGTCTCTTTTCCGCTTGCAGCCGCTTGATCTCTCCGGCTTTTCCTTCCGGCAGCACGTCAGCCAGCACGCGCGTGATGCCGACTTGAGAGGCGACCGCTTTCGCCGTCCGCTCGTTGTCTCCGGTCATCATGGCGACTTCAAGCCCCATGTCCTGCATCTGTTTGATGGCGTCTTTCGATTCGGGTTTGATCTCATCGGCAACCGCCAAGAGTCCGGCAAAGCGCCCATCAACCGCCGCGTACATCGGCGTCTTACCTTCGCCAGCCAATTGCGCGGCTCGTTCCTCGAAGTCGTCAAGCGCGATTTCGCGGTCGCGCATCAACTTCAGATTGCCGAGCAGAAGTTTGCGATCATCAACATCAGCCTCGATTCCGTGTCCGGCAATCGCGTTGAAGTTCTTCGCATCAACTAACATGAGATTGCGCGCTTCCGCCCCGCGCACAATCGCTTCACCGAGCGGGTGTTCGCTTCCCTTCTCAGCCGATGCGACGAGTCTTAACAATTCATCTTCGCTGATCGTGCCGCCTCCATTCGTTGAAACAACCACATCGGTCAATGCAGGTTGACCCTTTGTGATTGTTCCGGTCTTGTCGAGTACGATGGTGTTGAGCTTATGCGCCGTCTCCAACGCTTCGCCGCCTTTGACAAGCACGCCCGATTCCGCGCCGCGCCCTGTGCCGACCATGATCGCCGTCGGCGTCGCAAGTCCAAGCGCGCACGGGCAGGCGATGATAAGCACGGCGACGAAGTTGACAAGCGCGAAGCTGAAGCGCGTATCAACGGGCGCGGCGACGAACCAGATGACAAACGTAGCGATGGCGATGCAGATAACTATCGGCGTGAAGATGCCGCTAATGACATCAGCCATGCGCGCAATGGGAGCTTTCGACCCCTGCGCGTCTTGCACGAGCTTGACGATCTGTTGCAGCGCGGTATCCTTGCCAACCTTCGTCGCTTTGAACTTGAACGCGCCCGTTTTGTTGAGCGTCGCGCCGAAGACTTCATCTCCTATTTTCTTTTCGACTGGCAGACTCTCGCCCGTCAGCATTGATTCATCAATCGCCGACGCGCCTTCTTCAACCACACCGTCAACCGGAATCTTCTCTCCGGGTCGCACGATCACGATGTCGCCGGGCACAACTTCTTCAACTACGATCTCCATTTCGCGCCCGTCGCGGATGATTCTCGCTTGCCTAGCCTGCAAACCAATTAAGCGGCGAATCGCATCGCTCGTCTCTCCCTTCGCGCGCGCCTCAAGCAGCCTGCCGAGAAGTATCAGCGCGATGATGACGCTCGCCGCTTCAAAATAAACCGGAATCATCGGCGCGTTTGCCTGAGAGGCTTGCGTCATCCCCGCCATGCCAGCCATCGGGTCTGCTCCGGTCGCTCCCATGAAGAAGCCGGGCGCAATCGTTGCGGCAATCGAATAGAGGTATGCTGCGCCTGTGCCAACAGCGATCAGCGTGTTCATGTCCGCCGCGCGGTGTCGGAACGCCGCCCACGCGCCGCGATAAAATTGCCAGCCGCAATAGAAGACGACGGGCGTGGCGAGCGCGAGTTGCAGCCAGTTGACGCCCCTGAAGTTGAATAGCTCGATGCGTCCGTGCGACATGGAGATCAGCAGCACGGGCAACGACAACGCCGCCGCGATGATAAACTTGCGCTTGAGGTCACGATATTCGTCTGCACGCGCCGCCGCTTCGGAATCTTCAGCCGTCGCGTCGCCGCCGCTTCCAGACACTTCGCGCACGCGATAACCGAAATCTTCAATCGCGTGGCGTATCGTCGCCACGTCCGCCGCGCCCGGCAGATATTCGACGCGCACCTCCATCGTCCCCAAGTTGAATGATGCGCTGACGACACCGCGCAGCGCATTCAGATGTTTTTCAAGCGGCTGACTCGAACCCGAAGGACGCGCGGAATCATCAACGATAAAATCCGCGCGCGCCGTGCCTGCCGTGCCGTAACCTACCTCCTTCACCGTCTCGATCAATTGTCCTGCGCCGGTCGCCTGCGGATCATATTCGACGGTCGCGCGCGATGTAGCGAAGTTCACGTTCGCGCGCTGCACGCCCGGAGCTTTCGACAGTTTGCGCTCGATGCGCCGCGCGCACGCCGCACACGTCATACCGGTGATCGGCAAATCAATGCGCTCGCCTGCGCCGTCCGGCGTCGTGCGCGTGTGACGATTGTCGTTCAAGGGCGCGTGCTCGCTGGCGTGGTGCGGCTGAAGCCCGTCAGCTTGTTCGTCCTCTTGTTCGTCCTCTACAGCGTTCGCATTCGTGAAGCGCGACGGGTCGGCGTCGAACTTCTCTTGACACGCACTCGAACAAAAGTAATAAGTCTTTCCGGCGTGTTCGCTGTGACCTGCCGCCGTCGCCGGATTTACATCCATGCCGCACACGGGGTCTTTCACTGCCGCTACTGTCGCTGACATAATCTTCAATTCCTTTCCTTGCTTGTTCACCTTCAGGAAGCGGGAAAGCCCGCGCGATCAAGAATTGAGATAATCTCTGCGCGCGGCACACGCTCGTCGTGCTCGATTTGCACCTTCTTGTTTGTCGTATCAACATCCACTTGCGAGATGCCCCGTACATCTCCGAGAGCCTTTTTGATTGCGCTGGCGCAACCTCCGCAAACGATGCTCGGCGCATGTAGCATTGTTGTGGTCATTATCCTCTCCTCCTTAGATTTTTAGCCTGAGGCGTGCCGTGCTCGATTTTCGCGTTTTCGATTAACCCGCAAATGTGACCTTTGCGTGCGCCCGTCTTGTCCCACTCGGCGAGCGTCTTCGCTAATTCATTGCGATGACGCCGCATCTCGCGCATTCGCTCGTCAAGTTCCTGCAAACGGCGACGAACGATCTCACGAACTTCGGCGCACGGGCTTTCTCCGGCGCGGGCTTCAGCAATCACTTGCTTGATCTCTTCGAGCGAGAAGCCCAAGAGTTGCGCGCGTTTGATAAAGGCGAGCCGTTCGATCACCTCCGCGTCATACACACGGTAACCGCTCTGTGTCCGCGAAGGTTTGTCGAGCAACCCGCTCCGCTCGTAAAACCTGAGCGCCTCAATCCCGATGCCCGAAAGCCGTGACACCTCGCCGATTTTTAACGCTGCACGCAGTTCAACATTCCTCTGCTGCATTAATCTTGTTGCTGTTCTCATTGTTTCAAATCGCTTCACTTAATAGAGGAGGCGCGAAGCTGACAGTTCGCTCGCTTCGCGCCTCCTTACCGGAGTCATCACCGAACCTTCTGCATTTGCTGCCCGCAACAACAACGTGGCTGTTCGTTTCCTTTACAGGTGGGCGGCGCGCCTTTCGTTACCGTGATCTCGCATCCACAATTTGCATCAGGACACCGGTAAACTTCGCCTTCTCTCAAAGCCATAATGTTTGCCTCCTTTCTTCATAAAGTCACTCTTTGCCAGAGCCGACAACTGCATTCTAAACCCTGTAGTCGAGTGTAGAGTCAAGCATTATTTTGATCGTCTGGCTTCAGCTAAAGATCAGTGGCTTTGATATGAAAGAGAAAAGTCGGACGGCTCCAAGACAATCGCTCATGTCTTTCGGACTGAAGAAAGGCGAGGCACATTTTGCGACTCGCCTTTTCCTTTTCGTATATCCATCAAGCAGTAATCCTGCTGATTACTATTGCCGCTTATCTATCTTCAATTCTTTTTAGCAGGAGCGCGACGCGGCGCGCTCGAATGCCAGTGCACGATCTGCCACCGCCCGTCTCGCTCCTCCAACACAGCCGTGCCGAGTCCGCCGCCGTCAACATGGCGCTCCTTAAGGTCGGCAGAGATGGTGTACTTAAACGTCGCCCACGCGGTCTTACCGGCGAGACTGATCTTCATGTCACTGAGGGCGTACTTTGTGTTCTTCATCTCTCGCATCTCAGGAACCAAGTGATGGTCGCGGTAATCCGTCCAACCGTAGTTCGCGTGCCCGCTTTCAAAGACCGTCACTGATTCATCATGTGCCCAAATCTTTTCAAGCGCGGCGAGATCGTTGCGCTCAAAGGCTGAAGAGTTTTGCAACAATACACGGCGCACCTCAGCTTCGTTGTCAGGCGCGGTGGCAGTCGTCTTCACCGCAAAAGTGACATAGGCTGTGAGCGCCAACATGAACATAATAACGACCGCGATGCGCGTGTGCATTTGTTTGACTGAAATTCGCTTCATACTTTTCTCCTCAAATTAGTTTAAGAATCTCAACGGCGGCGTTGCTCTGTGTTGCGAGCCGCCTAAAGAATACATGGCGGTGCTTTTATCTTTCACTTTCCCAATTCAAGCCGGATGCCTCTTTAATCACCGGCGACCGTCTCCGGGAGTTTCTCAGCGAATGGCGGCACATCTTTCTCCGGTTGCATTTCTTCACCGAACTCATCTGTCTTAACGCCCGCGCGCGTCGCCTCACGCTCACGAGTAATGCGTGCGGCAACAGGACGCCCAAACTTATAAAAGATTGCTGGCGTGACGAGTTGATCTAGGATCGTCGAAGTCAGGATGCCGCCAAGCACCACGACGGCGAGCGGGTGCAGAATCTCTTTACCCGGCGCACCCGCCGCAAGCGCAAGCGGGACGAGCGATAATCCGGCGGTCAGCGCCGTCATCAGCACAGGCACCAATCTTTCAAGTGAGCCGCGAATAATCATGTGCTCGCTGAACTCTTCGCCCTCCTCGCGGATGAGGTGCAGGTAGTGTGAGATCATCATGATGCCGTTGCGAGAGGTGATACCGACTAAAGAGATAAAGCCGACGAGCGTGGCGACGGAGAAGACGCCGCCCGTCAAAAGCATCGCAAAGATCGCG
>JACDAW010000520.1 GCA_013695245.1 Pyrinomonadaceae bacterium
GCCAATTTGTTTTACAGCATCTACGCCCTCGCGTCGGCGTTCAACCTTGCGTGTGGCAACTTCCTCGCCTTCGGACATCAAAGCGCGATGGGCAACGCGATCTTAACCATTCTCGCTACGCTCATAATCGCCGTGTCATTTGTCGCGCTGCTGGCGTTTCTGCACGTCGCATTCCGCCGTCCGTTTGGGTTGATGTTTTGGACGATCACGGCGACGTGGGCGCTAAGCGTCTTCATCACAATCGTGTTTCTTAGCAACGGCGGGTGGTTCAGGTTAGTGCCGAGCATCGGCATAACTTTGTCGTTCAGCTATAGCATTTACCTTCTCGTGCGGGCGCTCATGGAGCGGCGCGCGGGGGCGTGGATTTTGTTGGGCGGCGTGCAGGTTCTGGCGCTTGGTATGTTTGCCATACTGCTGACGCAACTCAAAATTCTGAAGCTGCCCGACGACTACTTTTTCCTCGTCGAATTAGCATTGATTCTCGGCGTGCCCGTCGCCGTCTCCATCTTTCTCGCGCGCAACTTCGCCCGCACGAATCGCGATCTGGAAGAACAACTCGCTCAAGTTAAACAACTTTCCCTACAGCAAATCGAACAGGAAAGAGACGCCGCGATTTTGCGCGCCGAAAACGACCGACGCGCAAAAGAATTGGAAGAAGCGCGTCAATTGCAACTCTCGATGCTGCCGAAACACTTGCCGCAACTGCCCGACTTAGAGATCGCTGCCTACATGAAACCCGCAACGGAAGTCGGCGGTGATTATTACGATTTTCATCTGGGCGCGGACGGCACATTGACCGTCGCTGTTGGTGATGCCACGGGTCACGGTTTGAAAGCCGGAACGGTCGTTGCGGCGACCAAGAGTTTGTTCAACGCCTTCGCGGGCGAACAGAGCATCCCGCAAATATTTGCTCGGACGAGTCAAGCGTTAAAGCGGATGAACATGCGCGGACTCTACATGGCGATGGTGATGGTGAAGATCAAAGACGGACACATGACGATTAGCGCCGCTGGGATGCCGCCCGCGCTGATTTACCGTGAATCTACAAAAGAGATCGAAGAAGTAGTTATTCGCGCGATGCCTCTGGGCAGCGTCTCGAACTTTGCCTATCAACAGCAGGAGTTTACTTTATCGGCGGGCGATGCGGTGCTGATGATGAGCGACGGCTTTCCCGAAATGTTCAACGAGCACGGCGAGATGCTCGACTACGGAAAAGCTAAAACTGTTTTAGAAGAAGTTGCGCAAAGCACACCACAGGAGATCATCAATCGCTTCATGCTCGCGGGTGATGAATGGGCGGGCACTAGGGCGCAGGATGATGATGTGACATTCGTGGTGCTAAAGGTTAAAGATGGCGGCAACGGCGCAGGCTTTATTACTGATGAAGCTGCTTATCAATGAATAGCTTTGCGGCCGGTACGCTCCACTCTCTTGTGGTGAGTTCTTCTCTGTCTATCGGTTTGAGATCATCGGTGATAGTTAACTCGGAATTGACGAGCGGGACTTTGAGGCGAGAAAGTTTTTGGTAATCGCGTGTGCGCCCGCGCACCGTCAGGTAGTAATCACGAAAGTGCACGGACAAAATCTTCGTCCCTTCGAGCCAGTAATAGACGCGCCCGAAGTAAGCTGCGCGCAGCCACAACTCCCAAGGCTGCGGTCTATATAACTCTCGCCTCAACCCCTCATGATAAATCGGCAGCCACAACACGTAGATTCCCTTGCGGCGATACTCCATCGTGCGGTGAATAATCTTTTCAAGCGACAATCGGCTGAGTTGCACTTCGATGGCGACGGGCACGTTGTTGATGTAAGCACTGACATCGGGGCGCACCGTTCCGAGATTTCTTTCCAACTCGCACTTCGTAACGCGGGCGTCGGCGCGTAAGCTTTCATAGATCGCGATTTTGCAACGACGATGTTCTTCCGACTCATTCGTGCCGTACTCGCAGGTGACGGGCGGCTGGTGCGCGAAATGTGCGGCTCTGACACCGCCTCGCCGCAACGTCACAATGCTTTGGCAGCAATGACAAAGAAACGGGCGGTCTTCCCTGTCCGCTTCCCACGCCGCTACCTTCGACCCGTCGTTATGCCTTGTTGCGGTAAGCATCTCGCTTTACTTTTCTTCTTCTGCTGCAGCGTACAATTCGTTGATTTTTGAGACCACGATTGCCGGAGCAAGACTCGTTTTGAAAACGATGACGTGTGGCGGAACTCGCGCGAGCGGGTCGCGGCTGCCGCGCAGTTCATCCCACGCCGCGAGAATGAAGTTTTTAACTTTGGCGTGCGCAAACTCTTTTAGACGCCCCTGCAAATAACGCGGCGTCCAGAAGCCGAGAATCTCTAAATACACTTGTCGTCCGTCCGCGTGCCGGAGAATGAAGTCAGGAATAAACGCGCTGTCACCCAAATCCACGACTTGGCTCCCGCGCTCCAATTTCCACTCGCCGTCAAGACTTTGCCAACTGCGATACAATTTCTCCGGCACAGGATTCTGATACGGCGTCGCTTCCAAGTAATGCGAACGCAATTGACGCTGGTTGCTATCGAGTTCAAAAAAGGCGGTGCTCGTTCCCGGCTTCTGCGCGATCTCGGCGCGCAAACGCCAGCCCGCGCAAAGCAGCAGCGCAGGGAAGAATACAGCCATCTGCACGCCGTACTTCTGCGAACGATGAAACATTGAAACGGGGCCGTCGAGCCGCACTTCATACCCCGTCGCAGGCGATCCCTTAATGCTATGAATCAAACGATACGCTTTGATGAGCGCGAACAACTCACGATAAGCGGCCGTGTTTTGCGGCTCAACCCACAGACGCATCTCCACGCAACGGTAAAGTAGAGCCTGCGCCTGCGCGACATTGTAAAGCTCAAGCAACTCTTTGTCGCTGATCGTCTCAAACTGCGCGAGCTTTTGATTCTCCGGCAAGTCTGCATAGAGATTTGCGAGCAACGTCTCCGGCGGATGATTCAACTCGCGCGCAACTTCCGTGACAATACTTGTGCGCGCATCCTCCGCCGCCGTCACGGGATGAAAGGCGCGCGACTTGAGAAACAATTGGCGGCGAATCTCAATCGGATCAACCGGGCTTGCGATCTCAAACGCGCACCGATCAGTCAGCAGTTTGATCAGCCCGCGCAAGATTTTGTAATCAATCCCGACTCCGACATACGCCGTAAGCTTTTGTTCTAACTCGGCTCGCGTGTGTCCCGCGTGCGCCTCAAACAGTTTTATCAATTCATTCGCGTCGTGGAGATAGCTCGGATCGCGCGTGTCAATCGAGCGCGGGCCGGTGCGCCCGCCGCGCTGCCAACTAAGAGCCAGATCACTTGTCAGCATAAGCTATCTGTATTGCTCCCATTCATCCATCGCTTCCCGTTCGTGTCTCGCTTCACGAAATTGATTTGCGTCCGTGCGCCGTTGGCTAATGTACTCTTCCGTAGTATCGGTCGCGATCACCTCGTAGAGAATCGCCTCCTTGCCGGGCTGCTTGCGGAGTATGCGCCCAAGCCGTTGAATATGCTCGCGCGTCGAGCCGGAGCCGGAGAGCACAATGGCGATTGCGGCTTCGGGAATGTTCACGCCCTCATTCAACACTTTTGAAGTTGCGAGCGCCAACACCTCGCCCTTGTTAAACGCTTCGAGCCACTCGCGCCGCTCTTTGATTCCGGTGTGATGCGTGATCGCCGGAACGAAGAATTGCTCCGAGATACGATAGACCATTTCATTCTCTTGCGTGAAGATAAGCGTCCGCTCGCGCTTATGACGTTGTAAGAGTTCACCGAGCACGCGAAGTTTTGTGTCCGTCCCCAACGCGATGCGTTTCGATTCGCGGTAGGCTTGCATCGCGCGCCGCCCCGCTTCACTGCGCGCGCTCGCGGCAATAAACATCTGCCATCCGTAGAGGCTTGAGAGTTCGATTCGCTGTTCTCTTAAAAACTGCCG
>JACDAW010000003.1 GCA_013695245.1 Pyrinomonadaceae bacterium
GATGATTGATACAAGATAGGTCGCGTGCGGTTCGTCCATTTTCCAATGAAACGTCTCGGTGTTATTCGCATTGTCTCTACGTTCAACGAGTTTGCCGTTTGAGATCACGGTAAAAGGCTTTTCGACGGTGGCGATCATTTCGGTGGTCGCAAAATCGTTCGGGTGATCGAAGCACGGAAACCAGTAATGGTTATATTCGGATTCGCCCTGCGACCATATTTGACGCGGGCGCGCTGGGTCTTGCGCCGTCGGTTTAATAAACGCCAGACCGCGCCCGAATGCGCCGCCGATGCCCGGCGTTTTGACAGTTCCGTTCGTTCTGTAACTGATCACAACAGTGATCTCTTCCTTCGGTTGATAAACGCGATCAAGCGTAATGCGCAATTTCTCTTTCACCGGATCGGACGTAAATTGCAACGGCGCGCCGGAGAGAAGTTTGACAGAAGCGAACGTCATGTTCCCGGCGTCGAATTCAACCATGCGCATACCTTTAACGAGCGGCGCGAAGGTGAGCGTCGCCTCACCTCGCGCTTGCTCACGTTCCCAGTCAAAACTGAGATCGAGTTTGATGTGGCGAGTATCGTAGTTGCGCGCGGGGATTACATGCGCTGATGGAAGCGTCGGGCGCGTGGGCTGTCCGATCTGCGCGCTTTGGACGCGTGCCAGACGCGGCATCGGGCGCGCGACGGAGTTTGCAGCACAAAGAATGAGCGCGAGCAGCAGAGAAAGTGTTTTTGATGTGTGGGGCGCAATGCGACGAAGTCTCATCAGGTTCTCCATAATCTGCAAGAGTGTCCGGGTGGAAGTGAACAAACGCGGTGTTGTTGAATTATTATTCGCACAGAAGCTTAAACGAATTTTGATGCTGCATTCTTACACGAAACGGGAGCAACTTGAAAGAAGGGGCGCAATGGAAGAAGATGCGCGTTGTGAAATTCACACTCGCTTGTTTCCCTAAACTTTTACTTGTAACACAGAATACTTCTCTTCTTTTGCCGGATGCGCGACCAACATATTTTTAACTTTGGCGTTCAAGTATTCAGAGCTTGAACATTTCAAAATTTCTTCGCCAAAAACTTTTGGAGCGATTTCCTTGACAAGTCAGACGCGGCTGGGCAAAATCCCGCACCTGTGCTCATCTAAGTCAACGAGTTTTTATTCAAGCTCTAAGGTTTACCAAAACCGCATGACGGCCGCTGCCCTTATTGCCCACACGGATTTCTCCGATCTCCAACTTGTCAAACGCGGCAAGGTGCGCGACGTGTACGCGGCCGGCGACGAACATCTGCTGATCGTTGCGACGGATCGCATTTCGGCTTTCGATTGCATTCTGCCGACTCCGATTAAACATAAAGGCGCGGTTCTCGCGCAACTATCGCGCTTCTGGTTCGAGCGTCTAAAACACATTACGCCCAATCATCTCGTCACTACAAAACTCGATGAAATGCCGGAGATGCTGCAATCTCATAAGGACAAATTACGAAACCGTTCGATGCTGGTAAAGCGAACTGAAGTTTTCCCCTTTGAATGCGTCGTGCGCGGCTATCTCGCCGGTTCAGGTTGGAAAGATTACTTGCGAACGGGCGAAGTGTGCGGACACCGCCTGCCATCCGGCTTGTGTGAATCAGATGAACTTCCCGAACCACTTTTCACTCCTGCGACGAAGGCCGCAGAAGGACACGACATCAATATCAGCGAAGTCGAGATGAGCGCTTTTGTCGGAGTTGAAGCAACAAATCATTTGCGCGAGGTGTCGCTTCGCCTTTACCGGGAGGCGCGCCAGCACGCGCGCACGCGCGGCATTATTATTGCCGACACAAAATTTGAGTTCGGTCGTGACGCCGAAGGGCAAATCATCCTTGTTGACGAAGCGCTCACACCCGATTCTTCGCGCTTCTGGTCGGCTAATGATTACCGGACAGGCATATCGCCGCCGTCTTTCGACAAACAGTTTGTCCGCGATTATCTGGAAACGATTGATTGGAACAAACAACCTCCTGCTCCGCCGTTGCCGCCCGAAGTAGCCGAAGCGACGACGGAGCGCTACCTCGAAGCACACCGATTGCTGACAGGCACAGAGTTAGAAGATTAAACCCATCCCGCCCCCGGAGAAGTTTATGCAGATGCGTGCTCGCCTCGAAGCATTGATTGACGAAATGCTCGACGGACAAATTATGCTTGATGAAGCTATCGCCGAATTTGAAAAACTCTATATCCAGAAAGCCTTAGTCCGAAGCGGCGATCATCTCTCACGCACGGCCGGTCTCCTCGGCATTCACCGCAACACGCTATCAAAGCGTGTGGCCTCATATCGCTCGCAAGATCGCGCCAACCGCCCGAAACCGCGCCGCGCGCGCTAAGGTCTTACGCTTCTCTGACTCATCCTCCACCTAACGCTCCGGTTGACATTTCCTTAACATTCGCAGTATTCTTAGCACTCGCTTGAATAGAGTGCTAAGAATACTGCGAATCTTTCTTATTATATGAAGGAAATCGAAATTTAAGCACCAGCGACGAGTCAGGCTCGACATTTCAACTTAAGCATTTAAATTCCAGATTACAGTTTACTAAACCGGAAAGGAGCGTTATGGCTACAAACATCAAACCATTACAAGATCGTGTTATCGTGCGACGCCTCGAAGAGGGCGAGCAATTGCGCGGCGGGATCATCATCCCCGACACGGCGAAGGAGAAACCGCAGGAGGGCGAAGTGATCGCCGTCGGCGAAGGCAAATACAAGACTGACGGCACACGCCAAAAGTTGGATGTCAAAGCGGGCGACCGCGTGTTGTTCGGCAAGTACGGCGGTTCGGAGATCACGGTTGACAACGAGCAACTCTTGATCATGCGCGAAGACGAGATTCTCGGCATCATCGAACGCGCTGGCGCGGCGGCGGGCGGCGCGACCGGACAGACAGGCGGCAAGAAAGGCGGCAAGTAATCTCTGCTGAGATCACTGTCGCTTTTTTCGTTTGTATAAATTCCAACATTTGAAGAAGGAGTGAAGTTAAAAAGATGGCTAAGCAAGTTATTCATGGCGAAGAATCCCGTGCGGCGATTTTGCGCGGCGTTAATCAACTCGCCGATGCGGTTAAGATTACTCTCGGTCCGAAGGGTCGTAACGTTGTGCTCGATAAAAAATTCGGTAGCCCGACGATCACGAAAGACGGCGTGACGGTTGCGAAAGAGATCGAGCTAAAAGACAATTTAGAGAACATGGGCGCACAGATGGTGCGCGAGGTTGCCAGCAAAACTTCTGACGTGGCGGGCGACGGCACGACGACCGCGACTGTGCTCGCGCAGGCGATCTTCCGCGAAGGAGTAAAGACCGTTGCGGCAGGCGCAAATCCGATGGCTTTGAAGCGCGGCATTGACAAGGCCGTGATTCGCGCGACTGAAGAGATTCAGCGTCTGTCGAAGCCTGTGAAGGGCGACATGATCGCGCAGGTCGGCACGATTTCCGCTAACGGCGACCGCACCATTGGCGAACTCATTGCGCAGGCGATGGAGAAGGTTGGCAAAGACGGCGTCATCACCGTTGAAGAATCGAAGACGATGGATACGGCGCTCGAAGTCGTCGAAGGTATGCAGTTTGATCGTGGCTACCTCTCGCCGTATTTCGTCACCGATCCTGAGCGGATGGAAGCGGCATTGGATAATCCGCTGATTCTGATCAACGAAAAGAAGATTTCTTCGATGAAAGATTTGCTGCCGATGCTTGAGCAGGTGGCGAAGATGGGTCGCCCGCTTCTGATCATCGCCGAAGACGTGGAAGGCGAAGCGTTGGCAACTTTGGTCGTCAACAAACTGCGCGGCACATTGAACGTCGCGGCCGTGAAAGCTCCGGGCTTCGGCGACCGCCGCAAAGCGATGCTCGAAGACATTGCGACCCTGACGGGCGGCAAAGTGATTAGCGAAGATTTGGGTATCAAGCTCGAAAACGTCAAGGTTGAAGATTTGGGTCGCGCCAAGCGCATCACGATTGACAAAGACAACACGACCATCGTCGAAGGCGCTGGCAATCAAGGCGACATCGAAGGTCGCGTCCGCACGCTTCGTGCGCAGATCGAAGACACTTCTTCGGACTACGACCGCGAGAAACTGCAAGAGCGTCTGGCGAAACTCGTCGGCGGCGTCGCGGTAATCAAAGACGGCGCGGCGACCGAGACGGAACTTAAAGAAAAGAAAGCCCGTGTCGAAGATGCGATGCACGCGACGCGTGCAGCAGTTGAAGAAGGCATTGTGCCGGGCGGCGGCGTGGCGCTTGTGCGCGCGGCTCGCGTGCTTCAAAACTTTAAGATCAACGAGCAGAAGGGCGAAGAGGGCACGGACACAGACGAGCAGATCGGAGTCAACATCGTGCGCCGCGCGCTCGAAGAACCGTTGCGACAGATCGCACAGAACGCAGGCAAAGAAGGCGCGGTGATCGTCGAGCAGGTTCGCAGCCAGAAGAAGGATAACTTCGGCTACAACGCGGCGACTGAGGAGATGGAAGACTTGGTTGAAGCGGGTGTTATCGATCCGGCGAAGGTCACGCGCACCGCGCTGCAAAATGCGGCGTCAATCGCGGGACTGATGCTCACGACCGAAGCTCTCGTCTCCGAACTTCCTGAAGACGACAAAGCTCCGGCGATGCCGGGCGGCGGCATGGGCGGCGGTGGCGGCATGGGCTTCTAAAAAGCTCAAACGCTCTCTACGCTGAAAGATAAAGCGGCTTCGTTCATGAACGAAGCCGCTTTCATTTTGCGCCACTCTGCGGGTCGGCGCTTGAAAAACAAGGCGAATTAACTTAGATTTCCCGTCTTACCCTCGCACACTGAAATCCCTACAAACTTTATGGCGCGCGCATCTTCAGCTTCGTAAATTTTGTTAGTCTGCTCAGTCGGAGAATCAGCGATGAAGATTTATAAACGGGGAGCGTCTTTCGCAGCACTGTCCGGCATCCGTCGGTACAGCGTCGTTGCGCTCGCGTTCGCTTTGTGCGCGTTGTTTTCCCACACGCTGTCGGAGCGTGCGACTTTAGCCTTCGCGGGAAAGACGATCTCAACGGCTAGTTATACTCTTTGCACTGAACAGACGAGCGAACCGCGCACCATCGCCGACTTTTTTCTGTTGATCCCGGAAAGGTATTTAACCGTGCCGCGCGCCGAACGCCCCGCGCTTCTGCGTCGTATGAAAGCGGGAGCAGTCGGAAGCGGCTTCGAGGTTGATGTGGCGAACGGCTTTATGAATTTTCAGGGTCACGCCGAGGAGAGCTACACGCTCGCACTCTTCCGCCGACCCGACGGCTCGCCGCTTATTGCCATCACCTACTACGGCATCCGCATTGACGACCGCCGACCCAATAGCGATCCGGAAGACATCGCGGAACTCTACTTCCTCCGCTATGAACGGGGACGCTGGCGCGACGTGACGCGCGAAACGCTTCCCGTGCCCTTCAACAAAAACTTCAGATACAACTTGCCGCGCAAGGGAACGACCATTGAAGTTATCAGCGAAGGGGATCACAAAGAATACGATCTCGTTTGGGCGCGAGGGCGCTTCACGGTGCGTCGCCCGCCGCGCGCGAACAGAGATGTTCATTAATTCGCGGCCATAAAATCAAATAAACTCAAGGGAGGTTCGATAAAAATGCACGATGGTAAATTGAACGGCGCGCTTGCGCTCGGCTTATTGCTCGCTATCGCGCTCGCCTGTAACTTCAACGTCTCAACCGCACGCCTCGACAACGCGCGACTCAGCACGCAGCAGAGCGGCGATCCGCAAGCGAATAATTTCAAAGCGCGCGATACGGTTTATGTCGTGTTTGATGTGCGCGGCACGTCCGGCAAGATGAAAGTTAATGGACAGCTGATCGCGGAAAACGTCGAGGGGTTAAGCCAGAATGAGAAGCTGGCGGAAGTCCCGCTTGAAGTTCCGGGCGATACGACGGGCAACAACTTCCGCTTCACCCCGCCTCAAACAAGCAGCGCAAACGGCTGGCCCGCAGGCACATACAAAGTGCAGATCAAACTCGCTGACGAAGACGGCGACGCGCGCGACGAAGAGAATCTAAGCTTCATGGTCGGCGGAAGTTAACGCACGACGAGCGCTTCCACGCACGCAAGGAATTATCAGCCCGCGCTTCCCTTTTCGGCGTCCGCTTGGGGAGCGAACCGCGCCTCCATTACAGTCCCGCGTCGCGCACCGTAATGTTCGGTCAACTGCGGATAAGTCGCGTGCTCGGCTTCCGCGCTGGTTAGATTCAATTCCTTTTCAGCTTGAAGGATTGATTCTTCATCGCCCTCGATCTCGACGAACGCGCCGAAGGGGAGTTCGTCAACTACGACTTCCGCTTTGCCCACGCGCCATGTCTCGCGCCGCTTCTCGTAGATGAGCGCCGGACGATAGCCGAGCGCGAGAAGTATTTCGTGAAGCGCATCAGCATCTTCCACGCCAGTTTCATCTTCGCGCTGATGCTTGATCTCCGCGTCTGAAGGGAAACGTTTCTTAAAGGTAAGCGTCGCTTGTCTTTCAGTGCGACGCAGACGAAGGACGCACGTTTGATCGAGATTACCGCCGGCGTAAAGCGTGTTCTCTTCAAAATCCGCGCCGCGCAGTTCCGCGCCTATTTCCCTTAAACGCGCACGCACGCACTCCTTCTCTTCCCCGTTCAGCCGGTATTTTTTCTCGATCTCGATGCCCATTTTACGATTGTCTTACCCAACGCATCACTTCCGGGATCGTCGCGCGCTTGCCGTACATCAACATCCCCGTGCGATAGACGCGCGCCGCAAGCCA
>JACDAW010000017.1 GCA_013695245.1 Pyrinomonadaceae bacterium
TGCGCAACGTGCGCATATCAGTCGGAGCGTCAACCGCCTCAAGAACGGAAACGATTAAATCCTCAAGGTCGGTATTGCCGATGATGATCTGTGCGTCGCCCGTGCACCCGACCATGCGCGTGTCGCGCTGCCGGATGGGAATCATATTCTTCACGCGCTGCTCCATCTCTTCCTGCGCGCGCCGCGCCTTTCCGTTTGACCACTCGTTTAGACCGTAAACACGGTCTGCGAGGCGGCGATGCGTTTCATCTTCTCCCGCGTTGCTGCCTCTGTCAAGGCGACGAAAATTAGAGCTTGATTGAACAATCGTCGAGATGCGACGTGCTAAACGATATGATTCCGGGTGACGCTTGCGCAGCTCGGCCGTCAAGATGTTGGTTAATTCGATCTGCCCGATTTCGCACTCGATCTCAGCGTCGGTCATCGCCGCGTCCAAGTAATGTTGGAAACGATCTTTGCTGAGCAGGACGACGAAAAGCTCTTGCGTTAAATCCGTGTACGCATTACCGCGTTCGCCTCCTTCGACGAGCAGTCCAGCGCTCCATGAAGCGCGCACAAGCGGATGTGAACACACGAGGCGGTGCAGTTCCTTCCAGAGACTGTTCACGTCCGAATGGTGCAGGGCATCCGTCCACTGTCCCGTTTTCGTGGTGCGGCCAGAAGTTTTGCGCTCTCCTTGAGCGGGTGTCTGTTCTTTGGTGAAGCTCGTCATGGAAGTTCCTAAAAGTTTTTCGTAATGAGCGGAAGATGTGGGTATGGACATGTCATTCGGGGTGGGTGAGAGGAGTCAAGCGTAGCAGAAGATTTAAAATTTTGCATTTTCTTTCGGGCAAATTTTGGAAGCAGGATGGCAATCATCATTTCTAGCAGTGAGAAGTTTGAGAAGTGTCACCTGAAAAAGAACCGCAGCGTGCATCGCTTTTGAGGAGAGAACAATTGCCCGTTCAACGGGCGGCGACAGACGAAGACTGCGTTCGAGCTTATATTAAATCCGCTTTCCTAATTATTCTTAATCTGAGAACTGAGTAGCACGACTAACATTTAACGCACAAGAGCGCGATTATCGCTAGAAGTGTGTTGTTTGATGGTTCAAAAGATTCTCCCGGAGGAAAACAGGCGCTTAAGCGCAGGCACCGAAAGGGAATAATCGGGGTACTCGCTCGGTATTGAGCACTTCACTTCAGGAGGTTTTAACCCTTCCTGAGGACGAAGGAATGTTACCAGCAAACCAGAAAATGAGCAACAAGTTTTTGCAGTTTTCATCAGCGTGGCTGATCTTACCGCTAGTGGAGTTGGTTTGTTTGGGCGATAGCGTAAGTTATGGAATGAAGAGGCGATTAACGCTTTCCTTTAGGTGACCCGGTGAAGCGCACGCGAGGAGGGCCGACGGCTCTGAAGTTGCTTACTAATTTACTTTGCCCCGGCTTGCAATGCTTTGTGCCCTTTTGTGCGTCGCTCCCGCCTCAAGCGGAAGCGGTTGTCAATTAGCTCTCGCGGGAGACGGCAGCGTAAAAGCTTGAAGCATTGCAGATAGGGACGGAAAAGATGCGTTCTTCAATCACAACTAGGTTTCATAAGCTGAAAACATGCCCTTCGACCGCTAATTTGCTTCGCTACACACAGGCCGCGCTCGACGTTGAAGAGCAAGAGAAGATCGCCGCCCACCTCCTCGCCTGTGATTTCTGCGGAGCCGAACTTTACCTCCTCACGAAACACCGCCCGCTTCCTGCCCGTTCGCGCTGCACGCCTGTTGAGATGCCGCAACATCTGCGGCATCTCGCCCAAGTTATGCTGGCACAGATCGCGCGACGCGCGGGGGAGCCACCGGAAACAGTTTGCGGCGAGCGCTTAATATTCACCGACGCCTAATTCAAATATTAAAACTATCAGAAGAAACTCGCTCGTTCTTGCAATTTCGCTTAGTTGTCAGTTAGTGGTTAAACTTCTCGCTCATTTTCAGAAATACCCCCGCCGTATAATTCTTCGATCAACTTTTGATATTTTTCATCCACCACACGCCGTCGCACCTTGAGCGTCGGGGTTAGCTCGCCGCCATCAATCGAGAACTCTTCGGGCAGAAGCGCGACGCGGCGCACGCGCTCGTAATCGGCAAGCGGCGCGGTTAATGTCGCCACCTCTCTCTGGACGACACGAATCGCCGCCGGATCGCGGCTTACCCTTAAGCGCATATCGGGCAAACTCGCCTTCGTGCCCGTCATCACATCCGCGAGCGCGTCCCAATCGGGAACGATAAGCGCCGCCGGTTGTTTGCGTCCCGCGCCGATTACGACTACTTGGCTGACGAGCGAGGATTGTTTGATCAAACTTTCGACGAGTTGCGGCGCGATGTATTTGCCGTTCGATAATTTGAAGAGTTCCTTTTTGCGATCTGTGATGTATAGTCGCCCCTCACTGTCCATGCGCCCGACGTCACCCGTCTGAAACCAGCCGTCGGCAGTAAACACATTCGCCGTATCCTCTGCTTTGCCGAAGTAGCCATGCATCACGTTCGGGCCGCGCACAAGGATTTCTCCGTCTTCGGCCGTTTTCACCTCGATGCCGGGAAATGCCCGACCGACCGTGCCGACGCGATTATCGTCCGGACGATTAGCCGATACGACGCACGTCTCGGTCATGCCGTAACCTTGCAGAATGGGAATCCCGGCAGCGAGAAATGCGTAAGAGAGCGCGGGCGAAAGCGGCGCGCCGCCCGACACAAAATAGCGAAGGCGTCCGCCGACGCCTTCGCGCCACTTCGAGAAGACGAGACGGTCAGCAATTGCTTGTTGCGTTTGAAGCGTAAGCGGCACACGCTTGCGCAGATCGCGCAACTCGGCGTAACGCTTCCCTGTCTCAAGCGCCCACCCGAAGAGCTTACGCTTCCATCCCTCGACCGCCGTTCCCTGCTTCACAATGCGGTGATAAACTTTTTCAAAGAGGCGCGGCACGGCAGTCATAATCGTCGGACGCACTTCCTTCAGGTGCTCACCAACCTGATCAAACGACGCGGCGTAATAAACCGACACGCCGCTCCAACAGAAAACATAAAAGACCGTGCGCTCGAAGATGTGCGACAGAGGCAGCACCGAGAGCGCAATATCTTTTGATGAGATCGGCAGCGAGCCGGATATGGCAAGAACGTTTGAGACGAAATTATCATGCGTTAGCACCACGCCTTTCGGCTCGCCCGTCGTGCCTGAAGTGTAGATGATCGTCGCTGTGTCGGTGGATTGCACTCGCGCCGTCAATTCATCGAAAGCGTCGGGGCGCTCCTCCTCTTCACTTTCGCCAGCGCGTTCGATTGCTTCAAGCGTCGTCGCGCGCCGAACGCCCTGCGCCGCTTCAGCATCGAAGAAAATGATGCTCTCAATTTTTCCTGCGCTTTCGATACCGGGCTTGGCGTGTTTGTAAACCCTACTCCCGGAAACGAAAAGTGCGCGCGCGCCTGAGTCTTGAAGGATGAATCCCACCTGATCAGGTGCTTGTGTCGTGTAGATCGGAACATTGATTGCGCCAAGGCTGAGGATGGCGAGATCGGCGAGAGTCCACTCGGCGCGGTTTTCCGAGATCAAGCCGACGCGGTCGCCGGAACGGATGCCCGCCGCCGCTAATCCCATTGCCACGCGACGCACGCGGCGCGCGAATTCATCCCCCTGCATGTGCAGCCATTCGCCGCCGCGTTTCTGGTTGATCGCATCCGCTTTCGCATATCTACGGAGCGCATCGAGGCAGAGCGCGGGGAGCGTTGTGGGAGTTTGCGAAGGCGGTGTGACGGTTGGGTGCATTGAAAATGTGTTTGCGCCGGGAACAAACTTGAACAAGTTCTATTTTTTTACGCGCCCCTCGAAATATTGAACCGCTTTCTTTAAACCCTCTTTCAGAGGAATGGTCGGCGTCCAGTTCAAGAGTTCTTTGGCGCGCGTGATGTCGGGCTGGCGCTGGCGCGGATCATCCTGCGGCAACGGGCAGAATTTAATTTCCTCCTTTGAGCCGATGAGACGCATCACCTCCTCGGCCAATTCCCTGATCGTAAACTCTGACGGGTTGCCTAAATTAACAGGGTCGTGCACACCCTCCGTGTTCATCAAACGCATCAGCCCTTCGACAAGGTCGTCCACATAGCAGAACGAGCGCGTCTGCTCGCCCGTCCCATACACGGTCATGCCTTCGCCGCGTAAAGCTTGCACGATAAAGTTTGACACGACGCGACCATCATTCTCCAACATCCTCGGCCCATACGTGTTAAAGATGCGGGCGATGCGCGTGTCCACGTTGTTCTGCCGGTGATAATCCATCATCAACGTCTCGGCAATGCGCTTACCTTCGTCGTAACATGATCTAATCCCAATCGGATTAACGTTTCCCCAGTATCCTTCCGTTTGCGGGTGAACGTGCGGGTCGCCGTAAACTTCCGAAGTCGAAGCTTGCAGCACACGCGCCCTGACGCGCTTGGCGAGTCCGAGCATATTGATCATGCCGAGAACGTTTGTCTTGACGGTTTTCACCGGATTGTACTGATAATGCACGGGTGAAGCGGGACACGCCAGATTATAGATTTGATCCACTTCAAGCAATATCGGCTCAGTCACATCATGCCGCACTAACTCGAAGCGGTGGTTGTCTAACAAATGAGAAACATTCTCGCGCCGCCCCGTAAAAAAGTTATCGAGGCAGATCACTTCATGTCCTTCATCTAACAACCGCTCGCATAAATGCGAACCGATAAAGCCCGCGCCGCCCGTGACGAGTATTCTCATTTAAAATCCCATCTCTCTAAATAGCTTCTATACGACAGTGTGTACTTGCCGCAGTCTGCGTCAAAATATGTATCCGCTAGTTACAAAAAGACGCTCATAACTCAGCGTGATTGATAATCTTTAACAAAAAGAAAGCTTGCATGTAAGTTAGATCATTACGTTCGCGCAACACAATCTTTACTGAAGTCTTGATCGGGAGAGTGAGAAAAGCTTTTCAATATTGTGTAACCGAAGCCCTTAATGTGCCTGAATTCAGATTCGCGGTGCTTCCCGTTTGATTTGTTAACGTGATGGTGACCGTATCACTCGCTGTAACTTGTCCGGAGATTTGCCACCCGCCAGCATTGATGCTTGTAAATCCGAGGGCGACAACATCTCCGCTGTGCGCGCCCGAAACAGTTACGCTTGTCGTTACTGTTTCGCCGTTTGCCATAAGTGGCGGATCCCAGATCGATACTGCCGAAAGATGCCGCGAGACGCTCGCACCGCCGCCAATCGAGACGCCATAATGATCTACAACTACTATAGCAGACGAATTGGGAACATCAGTACCGCTCGCCATCGGGGCTTGCGCGCGCAATCGTATTGCGCCGCCGCCACCGCTGCCTGTTCCCAATCCGCCTTGGATATTTAAATCTTCACCCACCTGATTCACGCCGCTTCTACTTACTTTACCTAGCGTCCCGATCACGCCGACGACGTTGCGTGTAATGTTAGCCTGCTCGCCACCGGGAATGAGCACACCGCCATCGCCCGGCGCGAAGCCAACATCAGGAAAAGGTTGACCGCCTTTGCCGCGCGACCAGATGAGCGGTTGCGTTCCCAGGTTGAATTGGCTCGTAGTATAAAAAGGCAAGTTATACGGCGTGGTTGATGTTATCGCCCAACGCCCTGCACCCCCTACGCTGACACCGCTAATAACCACGTTGTTGAGTCCGGTTGCCGCTCCGTCGTCAGCGACGCCCGGCACAAGCCAATCGGCGCGCGTAAACGTGCATTGGCTGATCAAACTCGGTTGCGAAGGTGCGGTGATATTGACCCGGCCTCCCGTAATATGACTTGCGCTGAGAGAAAGCCTGTGCGCCTGAACTACATTGAATTCGAGTTGCTGAATTGTAATCCCGCCGGATTTTACGCTTCCGCCTTGCGGAATAGCGCTCCATGTAGGCTGCGCGCCAGCGCTTCCCGCCGAGTTCGTCACACGGTAGATACGACCGTCGCTTCCGGCGATCAATTCCCCGACCGCAAACGCATCGCTCGCTTTCCAAACGCGGGCGCTGACATTTTGATCCAAGCCCTCAATTAAGATGTGTTGCACCGAAGCCGATAGCACAACACGAAGGCTCTCGCTCCTTACTCCGTGAAAAGGAATCGTTTCTGTGACGCCGGAGAAAGATGCGAAATCTGCAAGATTGTCTCCATTCTGAAAACTCGTGCCGTAAACAAAAACGCTGCCCGCATAACTAACAATGCCATAGCGCGGACAATTTTGTACGTCTCCGCCGAGCGACATAATAGAGAGCGCGTTGAATGCATAAGAAGAAGGTGTTCCGAGTGCAAGCCCGGCCTCTAGGCAACTTATATAGAGATTATTACTGAGCAAGATGGTGTCGCCCTGCGCGTTGCTTCCCGATTTGGCGATCCTGAGTCCGTATGCTCCAAGTCCCTGACCGTGAAACACGCAATCAGAGACCGTGATCTGTTGTGGTTTAAGGCTTGAAACAGCACCCGTCCAATCGATCTCGACAAGCGCCTCGGAATTTGCGGCACCGGCGTTAAAAGAGATGCCTGCGATCACACCGTAGGACAGTCCGTCGGCATTCAGCACTGGTCTGTTAGGCGACGTTTGGGTAATCATCGTCGACACTCTCATCGCTCCTTCGATACGAAAGCCTGACACTCCCTTTAACTCTAAAGTTTTATTGATGACGTAAGAGCCTTGCGGAATCAGAAGTGGCTTATTGAGGCGAGCGTAAATGGTTTTGTGCCAACCCGTCGGAGTGTTATCGTCGGCGGGGCCGCCGAATGCCGCGTAGATCGCTTCCTGTAGCGCGACGTAATCCCACTCATCTCCGGCAACATAATTGCCTCGCCATTTGCCCCTGTTTGCTGCAAGCTCGCTATCGCTGATTTTATGCGACGCGCCATCGGCGAACGCACCGAATATCATCGGGTCAATTATTGACGAATGCTCCAATCTCTGTTGCAGCGCAGAACTCGTTTCCGCGCAATTAAGACGGCTTGCCATAACCCCTGCGCTTTCGTAGAAATTGGTTTGAGACTTGCTAACAGTTCTAGCATCCGTTACTAGCAAAAATAATACGATTAGGAAGGCGATGACGTAGGTACTCAGCATCTCCAAAGATGGGCGCACTGCTTCAACCTCCTCGCAGGAGTATTAGAATTTGAGTTCGAATAAGTTTTCGCGCCTAAGCTTAGACAGCAATTGCGTTAAGGCGAATTAGCCGATAACTTCTGCAATGAGATATCGTCGAGCCATGTATGCCCGAAGATCGGGCACTGCCCGCTCGTGCAGGTTTGTCGCTGGACGCTGATTATTATGGCGCTAGCGGATCGAGACGTTGTGAAATCGCTACTGTAATCTTGCCACGGGGTTGTATCCTGTGGAAGCGGTTTTGACTTCGTGAGTTCTTGATTGCTAGTAGCATCAACGACAATGACAAGAGGGGGGCCGCCAGTCACAACATCTCGCGCTCGCGCGGCAAAACTCAAACGGTAGCGCGTGGCCGGCTCTACCAAGACTGTCTGCGTAATTAACGGAAAAGCTTGGGGAGCTTCACCCGTCCAATCAATACGCAGGCTGCGGTTACCTGTGTGTGTGTCTCTTGTGT
>JACDAW010000046.1 GCA_013695245.1 Pyrinomonadaceae bacterium
CAAGCCCTCGCCATCCACACGAGCGAACGTGAGCTTCACGCTTGGCTAACGCAACTTCTCGGCGCGCTCGATGAAGCCTCGAAAACCAATGCTGAGATCGCCGAAGCCTACCGTCTTTCGACCCAAAGGGAAGCGTCGGCGATTAAGGAAGCCGCAAAGATTCCCGCCGCGCAGATGCGGGGCGTTTATTTAACCGCGTGCTGGTTGGAAGCGCTCTGCACCGCAGAGATTCGCGTGCTCGGTTGGGTCTATCAAAATCTTTACCAGAAGCCATATGCGCCCGAACAAGAAGGAATGAATTAGCAATTAAATGTGCGCAAGCGTACAGACTCATATTAAATCCTTCGATATATTGTGCTTTATACAAACAGTTTATCTGACGGGCGAGAGGTTCGGGCGGCGGGCGATGCGGCTTGGTTGAATACGAGACCGGGTATTCGCTGTGACTGAATCCTCAAGGCTTCGTTTAACTGTCGGTAGAACACGGGGGCGGCAAGGGGTGAGATTTAAGAATCTCGCCCCTTAATTTTTGCGGAATCAGTTCGTCTGCTAAATTGGTTTCCGTCATGTGAGCGCGACTTAAAGCGTTTACAATCTGGAATGAGGATTGACAGCGTGATTGACGAAGGGCAGACTGTCTTAGACCCTTCGCAGGGCGTTTAAAATTTGATGCCAGATCAATCAATTAACCCACCAAAAATTTTAGTGGTTGACGATCACGAAGACAATCGCAGCCTCATCAAATTCTTGCTTGAATCAAAAGGGTACTTCGCGCTTGAAGCCGCGAACGGACTCGAAGCGATTGCACTCGCGCGCGACGCGCGCCCGCGTCTTATTTTCATGGACAGAAATCTTCCCGTGCTCGACGGCATTACGGCGACACGCAGCATCCGCGCCGACAAGGAACTATGCGACATTTCAATCGTCATTCTCTCCGGACACGTCTCGTCGCAAGATAAAGCGATGGCTTTCGCCGCCGGGTGCGACGACTACATCACCAAGCCGATTGACTTCACCGAATTTTACGCTCTGCTTGAGCGCCTGCTTCCCGCCCATTCAAACGCCACAAGCACATCCGTTTAATTTAAACTAAGGCTAACTTCTCTGCCTTAACTTCCGTCCTTCGCCTTCCGCCTTTTTCTTACACCGCGCCGTGACGACGAAACCATTCGCGCATTTTACCGAACGCATCCGTCGCCGCTTCCTTATTGTATGACGGACGGTAATCAGCGTAAAAACCGTGCTGCGCGTTCGGATAGACGATTATCTCGGACTTGCTCTTTCCCTTCTTCAACGCCGCGCGCATCTCTTCGACGCTGCTTAAAGGAATGCCGCGATCCTGTCCGGCATATAATCCGAGCACAGGCACGCGCAAA
Organism: Pyrinomonadaceae bacterium; assembly: GCA_013695245.1. GTDB lineage: Bacteria > Acidobacteriota > Blastocatellia > Pyrinomonadales > Pyrinomonadaceae > JACCYN01. Next base: position 1,377 of record JACDAW010000046.1, read on the forward strand.
CTTTGCGCAATGTCAATCGGGTGCTGCGGCTGCAACGAATTGCGCGGCGAGCTTTCGGTCGGCATCAAACGGCCATACCACGCCGCGCCCGCTTTCAACTTCGGATTGTGCGCCGCGTAGAGCCACACTACGCGTCCGCCCCAACAGTAACCCGTAATCGCCAATTTCGACGTGTTGCCTTTGCCCGATTGCTTCGCATATTTTACCGCCGCGTCTAAATCAGTCATCACCTGCGCGTCCGGCACACGCGAAACGACCTTGCTGATGATCTCGCCGACATCTTTTATCTGCGACACATCGCCCTGTCTGGCGTAAAGCTCCGGCGCAATCGCCATGTGTCCGAGTTTGGCGAAGCGGCGGCATAAATCCTTTATGTGTTCGTGAACGCCGAAAATTTCTTGCACGACGAGGATCACGGGGAAAGATTTTCCCGTCGCAGGCATCGCGCGATAAGCCGGAATCTCGCCATCAGAAACGGGAATCTTGATCTCACCGGCAACAAGCCCGTTGGTGTCGGTCGTGATCGTCTGCGCCGTTACGGGCTGCACGGCGAGCGCGAAACCAGCGACGAGCGAGGTCATCACAAACTCGCGGCGCGACACTTCCGTTTTCGCCCTCACCAAACTCAGCACATCTTCGTTCATTAAAATTTCCTTTGCGTGTTCTGAAATTTATATCTCGCGGTCGTTCTTATTCCGGCGTCCCTGTGCATTTAGGCCCGTTAAGCGCCGGTTCTTTCGCGCTGATGATCGGATACTTCTCCGCTTCGGCGTTCATTTTAATCCATTCGATATACTGCTCCGGCACGGCCGTATCCGGGTAGATCGCTTCTACCGGACACTCCGGCACGCACGCATCGCAATCAATGCACGTATCAGGATTGATGTAGAGACGATCCGGCAATTGATGAAAAGCTTCAACGGGGCACACCGCCGCGCAGTCCGTGTATTTACAATCAACGCAACTCTCCGTCACAACGTAGGTCATCCGTTTATTATTCCCTCCTCAAGACAATCGGGTTTTGAAGCGGCAATAATAATACAACCTTGCGCCGGAGCGCGACTATAAAGCACACAGAGCGCGCTTAAAACTAAAGATAAGATGTATGCTCGCCTGCGCCGCGCGCTGCGGCGTCTCGCTAAGACTTGGGCCGTTTCGACGAGCGACAGAAACTCACCTCGATACCCGCCCAAATCCGCTCTCTGCGCGCTTGTCGCAACACTCGGCGTTGCTTTTCAAGCGCAACAAGCCAAGTGTTTTGAATCAAATTTACCCGCGGCGGCGTTCGAGCAAGATCATCATCATCAGCGAAAGCAACGCGCGTGTTTCTTCGTCTGCGCTCATCTCAGCTTGCTTGTCGATCTTGAATTTGCCTTCGAGGAAAGCAGGCAGCTTTTCTAAACGCAACACAATCGTGCCGTCGGCGCGCGAAACAAGATACGCGGGATGAAACATGTAGCCTGTAAACATGCCGACGACCGGAACTTCGCCGAGCAAAGCGTCGAACACTTTCGTCCAAGGATTTTCTTCCCGGATCGTGAAACTCGCGTTGTTTGCCGCATCGAGAATATCGTAATGAGCCTTCCAGAGCGATTTCATGCCCTGTCGTTTGATGGAGCCGAGCGAACGTCCCCCCGCGTCGGCGAAGTGGTAGCGGGCGGAGAAGTCTAAAACTTTGTCGGCCTTGATGGTGTAGAGCGGCCGCGTCTGTTCCGCGTCGGCGAAGATCGTAACTGCTTCTTTGAGTTTGAAGGCTTTTTGTTTGGCGTAGGCGAGCAAGTTTCCCGAAGCGTCGGTCATGGAAAGCTGGCGGGCGATGGCGAGGATTTTGAAAGATAAATGCAGGGGATAGTTCACAAGTTTCTCTCCTAAGTTAGATGTTTGAATTTTGATAAGCTATTGCAGCACGCGCAAGTAACTCCACCCGCCAATCAATAAATCTTCGTCGGAGAGGCCGTCCACGTCGTTTCCGGGAACGATAAAGACGCCGTCGGCTAAGATCGTTTCGGGATTAACGAGCAACAGCCCGCGCACGAGTTTGCTGATCGTCGCGCTCGTCCAATACGAATTTTCGTCGTCAATCTCTGCTGGCGGAAACGGCTCGTTAAGATGCAAGATGACGGTCACCGCAACGTAATCTTTCTCGTTCGACAAACGATGCGCGCCGTCAACCGTCACGTCTAACTCTTCCGCTTCCGTCGCCGTACTCGCGGAAAGCTCTGCCGCCCATGCTTCAAATTCGGCTTCAGATTCCCCGCGCTCCGTCTTGTAATCCCAGAACGCCTGACTCCAAAAGGCTTCTTGCTCAAGCAACACGGCGACGACACGCTTGATGTAACGCCGCTTCGCTTCCACGTCTTGCAACGCGCCATCCGGGTCAGCAATAACATTAGCGATGCGCGCCCGCAGATCGTCTTTCCCGAAAGCGTGAATCAGGATTTGCAATCCGAAAAAATAGGTCGCATCGCTATCGCCGCCCAGCAACCGCGATGCGCCGCTTAACCAAGACCTACGCGACATTTTCATCTCCAACACGCGACAACATGTAAAGTTATGCTCACCCTTTTGTTCCTAAGATTGAATATCAATACGCCGTTGCGAAGATAATCGAAAATTCTCTTTCCGGCATTCGCCTGCAACAATTTGTTTGAAGCAATTTAACTTTTCATGCGCGCTGATGCGGACGCATTTGGATACCTGTGAACATCTCTCAATGCCTGTCTCTCTAAAACACGTTCGCTGTCGTTGAAGCGTAAGATTCGAGCGGTGACTTCGCCGATCTCTGTCACAGGCTTGATGTGAAGTTCACTGAACAGAAAATGATGCGCCCAAGCGTCTGTAAGCCAGATTGTTTGCCTCTGTCGTTCCACCATGTTTGACACTGATAATGTGATCCACTTCGCAACCGAAAAACGATATTCTTCGGCGATCAAGCAATACTCGCAAAGGTAGTCAGCGCGGGCGGCAACCCTTTGCCGAAGCTCCGATCTTACACGCTCAGCCATTAGTAAGGTGTTGACGCGCACGCGCTTTCGCTAATCGCATGAGATGTTCTAATTGTAGATAATGACTTAACTCCGATTCTTCTTCGGAAGAAATGCCGGACGTTTTTTCTCGACGAAGCAATTCCGTAACCCACTCCTTCGCTTGTTCGGAAGGCCGCGACGTTTTTGGAACTCGCGCCAGCAGCAATAAACTCTACGATCTCCTCGTATGCTCTCATAGTGATTGAATTATATGCCCCGCCGGATTTAGCGCCAACCTGAAT
>JACDAW010000075.1 GCA_013695245.1 Pyrinomonadaceae bacterium
TACGCACGAAGGTGTCGCCGAGCACGGCGTTATGCAGGTGTCCGATATGTGCGGCTTTGTTCGGATTGATGTTCGTGTGCTCGACAATGATTTTATCCGAAGCGGACGCATTATTAGTAGAGATTTCAGCTTCAGTTGAATCTCCTACAGTTTGAAGAGAATCGAAAAGACGAGCGAGAAATCTTGCGCGATTGTAAAAAACATTCAAATACCCTGCGCCCGCAACTTCGACGCGCTCAACTCCTTCAGTGCTTTCGAGGGCGACGCGAAGTTCTTCAGCAATTTGGCGCGGCGGTAGTTTCTCGCCGCGCTCGGCTTTGATGCGCTTCGCCAACTCGAACGCGATTGGAAAAGCGAGATCGCCCAACTCCGTGCGTGGCGGAACTTCTGCCGCCACCGCGTCGAGTTTGATATTGAATTTTTCAAGCGCAATAGCGTGTACGCGCTCGCGCAGAATCTCTTGCAGGTTAATCGTATTCAAGCTTAATCAATTTCCTTAATGCTTCGGCGAGAGTTTACCTTTCTCACGTCGCAATGCGCTCAAATTTGGCGCGCATCCGTCTCGTGTGAAACAAAAAGTATAACGTAATGTGGCGGAGCCGCGCCAACTTGCAATCGCGCCCTTGCTTGACACTGTACTACAACGCTCTGCTACCATCCGCTACAATCTGCTTTGCGCTGTCAACTGTGGAGAAAGTAGCGATCAAGGAATCAACGCTTGAACGTGTGCACCGCGCGCGGAGCGTGTTTGTGTTAACAGGCGCGGGCGTGTCGGCGGAATCCGGCGTGCCGACGTTTCGCGGGGGCGGCGGCGCGACGGTGTGGAAGGGAATGCCGTTTGAAGTGATCTCTTCCGCCGCGATGATTGAACGCGACTTAGTAGCCGTTTGGGAATGGTTCGATTATCGTCGAGAGTTATTGCGTAATCTGAAACCAAATCCGGCGCATACGACTCTCGCGCGGTGGGGGCGAAAATACGAACGCTTCACGCTCGCCACGCAGAATATTGACGGGCTGCACGCTGCGGCTGGCTCAGAGAACGTGCTTGAGTTGCATGGCACGATCTGGAAAGCGCGTTGCCTTCGGTGCGATGCGCGGAAGAGTTTACGCCGCGAGGAAAGAGCAGATGATTCGCGACGGGAGCGTCCGCCGCTTTGCGAAGTTTGCGGCGAAGCGATGCGTCCCGATGTGGTGTTGTTCGGAGAGATGCTGTCCGATAAAGTTTTAGAGCGCGCGGCAGAAGCGGCCGAAGGTTGTGACATCTGTTTTGTCATCGGCACCTCCGGGGTTGTTTATCCGGCGGCGGGACTAGCGGAGATCGCCAAAGGCGCGGGGGCTTTCGTGATCGAGATCAATCCTGAGCGAACGGCGTTAAGCGACGTTTGCGACGAAACAATTCAAGGACGCGCGGGAGAGATTTTGCCGCAGTTACGAGTTTAATGCGTACACTCTATTTCGATTGTTTTGCCGGGACGAGCGGGGATATGACGCTCGGCGCGCTCGTGAGCGTCGGGGTTGATCCGTATGAACTGTTGAAGCGTCTCGCCCTGCTCGACGTGCCCGGTTACGCGATTGATTTCAGCACCGTAGATCGCTCCGGCATCTCTGCCACTCGCGCGCATGTTCGCACCGAGCATCAACACGCGCATCGCCATCTTGGAGACATTCACCAAATTATCCGCGCATCGAGATTAAGCGACGGCGTTAAGGAGCGCGCGGCAAAAATCTTCTCGCGCCTTGCCGAAGCTGAAGCGCGCGTGCACAACATGCCGGTTGAGCGCATTCACTTTCACGAAGTCGGAGCGCTTGATGCGATTGTTGATGTCGTCGGCGCGTGCATCGGATTCGAGATGCTTGGCATCGAGCGTTTCGCGTGTTCGCCGCTGCACGTTGGAAGTGGGATGGTCGAGATGGCGCACGGACGCTTTCCCGTTCCGCCGCCAGCAGTCGTCGAATTATTGCGCGGGAAACCCGTTTACGCTTCAGACATCACAGGCGAATTAGTGACGCCGACGGGCGCGGCAATCGTCAGCACGGTTTGCGATTCCTTCGGTCAGATGCCAGCGATGCGTATTGAGCGGACGGGTTACGGAGCGGGCGCGCGCGAGTATGAGCGTTTCCCAAATGTGCTGCGCGTGATCTTAGGAGAAACTGAAGGGGCGGAGACAAATGTTGAAACGGAAAAGCTGATCCTGCTTGAAACAAATATTGATGATGCTTCGCCGCAAATCTTAGGTCACGTGATGGAACAAGCGTTTGCGGCGGACGCGCTCGATTGCTTTTTCACTTCCGTGCAGATGAAGAAGAATCGTCCTGGTGTGTTGCTCTCGATCCTTTGCGCTCCGGCGGAACAAAGAAGAATGGAAGAACTGCTTTTTACGGAGACGACGACGCTCGGCGTGCGCGCCACTGAAGTTGAACGGCGCGCGCTGCGGCGTGAGATCGTGCGAGTAGAAACCGAGTATGGCGCGATTGATGTTAAAGTGCGGCGCATCCCTCACGGAATGCGAGACGGGACGCCGGAATACGAACAATGTCGCGCGGCGGCGCAGAAAGCGAATGTTCCGTTGCGCGTTGTTGAGGAAGCGACGCGCGCCGCTTTCCGTGAACTGAATCGTTCGTAAATGCGATGAAAAATTTGAAATCAGTTCAAGCTGTTAGAGAAGCGTCGCAGCGTAAATCTTCGACACGCATGACGAAGCGTAATCAAGAACCTGAAAAACCCGATTTAGAAAAAATCGCCGAGGGCGTGCGGTTGATTCTTGAAGGCATCGGTGAAGACCCGGAGCGCGCGGGACTCAGGCGCACGCCGCAGCGCGTCGCGGAAATGTATGCGGAACTGACTGAAGGGATGCGCGAAGACCCGCACCAACACGTCGCTCCGCTTCCGGGCGATACGCATGATGAGATGGTGATCGTGAAGGACATTCAAGTTGCTTCACTTTGCGAACATCATCTTGCGCCGTTCGTCGGGCGTTGCCACATCGCTTACATTCCGAAGCACGGTCGCATTCTCGGTTTATCAAAACTCGCGCGCCTCGTTGAGACTTACGCGCGACGTTTGCAGGTGCAGGAGCGTTTGACTTCGGAGATCGCCGACACGCTTTTTGAAGGACTGCAAGCGCTCGGCGTAATGGTTGTGATTGAAGCCGAACACACTTGCATGACGATCAGAGGAGTGAAGAAACCGGGCGCGGTGACGATCACTTCGGCGATTCGCGGTGGCTTTCGCAAAAGCGCGCGCACGCGCGCCGAAGCGATGGCGTTGATTAAGAACAATTAGAAATCTATTGAAAAGAAGGTGAAAGCGTGATGGAAAAACCTCGTCTATTGATTGCAAAAATGAATAAGGAATTTGCTCTCGCCGCGTTGCTTGTGGTGATAGCGGCTGCTCTGGCGCTTCCTCAGCAACAGGGGATGAGCAATCAAACTTCTCCGGCGATCAACGAAAACGCTTTGCGGGCGCACATTAAATTTTTATCGGACGATTTGCTTGAAGGGCGCGGCCCAGGCGCGCGCGGCGGCGAACTCGCCGCGAAACATATCGCTGCGCAACTCGAAGCTTTAGGCTTGCGCGGCGGAGGCGCGAACGGAAGTTACGTCCAACCGGTGTCGCTCGTCGTCGTTAAAGCTGATCCGGCGACCGTGTTGACGGTGAAGAATGG
>JACDAW010000106.1 GCA_013695245.1 Pyrinomonadaceae bacterium
GTTGCGGCTCGATAAGCGCGCGTTCGGGATAATCTGCGGGAACAGTGCCGGGCGCGAGTTCGCGCGCTTCGTTTGATTCAATTTGAATGACAGCCTGCGCCGGACGACGCGCGCCGGAACGAAGATAAACAAGCGTCCGGCCGTCGCTCATCATCGCGGGCGACCACTCGATGCCCTCACCGCGCGTGATCGCAACGGGACGATTTTCCGCAACACCGACGCGCCAGAGATGACGCCGATCAATATCGCCCTGATTCGAGTTGAAGATGATCTGCCTTCGGTCAGGACTCAAAGAAACATATTCGACTTCAAACTCGCCGGGCGTCAAAAGCATCGCGCTCCCGCCGCGTGCCGGAACTGAATAAAGGTGTAACCAGCCGTCGCCCTCGTATGGGAAAATAATGCGGTCGTCCGCCGCCCATAAAACTTGCTTCTCCGCGTTGACCGGCCAGAACGCGCTCCCGCGTCCCTCCTTCGCGCGCCACACCGTGCGGCTTTCGTTGGTGGCGAGATTTGCAACTTGGATTGACCAAGGGCGCGCTGATCTTACGGCGCGAAAGATATTAAGCTGCGATGAGGCAGGCACGCGCAGGAAAGCGAGTTGAGTTCCGTCAGGCGACCACGCGGGTTCTGAGTCGCTGTCAACGCCCGGATCAATGTAACGCAAGCTTTTTTCGTTTATGTCATAGACGCCGACGAAACTATGGTCGCCGCGGTCGCTGACAAAAGCGATCTTTGAACTATCAGGCGAGAAGCGCAAACTTGTCGCCCCGCCGCGCACGCGAAACAACGGCGCAGGCTCGCTCTTTCCATCGAGCGGCGCGGAGAAAACTTGCCCGCGCTGTGTGAATACAACCAGATTGCCGCGCGGCGAAACAATGGGGTCGTTTCCCGCGCCGACGCGCACGGGTTCGCCGCCGCTTACCGAAATCCTCCACACGGATTGCTCGGCTCCGGCCGGATCATTTGCCGGATTCGGGTTATCACCCTGACGATTCGCTCCGCCGCCACGCACAAAAAGAATGGTCGCCGCGTCTGGCGTCCACACGAGTCCGGCAATCTCTTGCCCATCCTCTTTCGTATAGTTGGTAAGCTGTCGCCCGCGATAATCGGGCGCGCTTGCTGTCCAGATGTTGCGTACACCCTGCGCGCTGTGCACCCATGCGACGCGATTGTTTGACGGCGCGGCCGAGAGTTCATGAGGGAAAGGCGCGCTCATGATTCTTTCAATCGTTAAAGCGCGCTCATTTTGTGCTGCGACTTGAAAAGCGGATAGCAGAGCGATGACAAACGCGAACATGAAAGAAGCTTGGCGATGTTGAAACATAACATCCTCCGAGTGGATAAGGTTGATACGGCGCAATGTGGTTTGCGGATTCTACTACATTTCCGCGACGAGACATTTTTATAAATGTTGTAGCGCGCGGTTTGTGCTCGTGCGGCCTTTCGTTGCGGCAGTCTCGATTCGCTGTTCGCCGCTTCAACTCGCTTGCGCTCTCCTTTTCAATGGACGTTTGCACCCTTCTTCATTTATTCTGCAATCTCTCAGTTCAACTTTTCATCCGAAAATCAGGAGTCCACGTCAAATGCGTCAACGCAAGTTTCCTCTGTCTTGGTTTGTCTGTCCGCTTTTAATCGCGTTTGTGACTTTGCCAAACTCAACCGTTGCGCAACAACAACAATCCGCGCAACAAACTTCATCAACGAATGAAATGAGCGCGCGTGTTTTCGAGAATCTGCAATGGCGCAGCATCGGCCCCTCGAACATGGGCGGGCGCGTCGCAGACGTTGAAGGCGTGCCCGGCAACGCGAACATTGTCTATGTCGCAACGGCTTCCGGCGGGCTTCTTAAAACAACTAACGGCGGACTTCGCTGGACTCCCGTCTTTGAACGACAGGGCACGATCTCAATCGGCGACATCGCGCTTGAACCCGGCAACCCCGATGTCATCTGGGTCGGCACGGGCGAATCGGCTGTGCGCAACAGCGTCTCATTCGGCGACGGAGTTTATAAATCAACCGACGGCGGGAAGACGTGGCAACAGTTGGGCTTGCGAGACACGAGACACATCTCGCGCATCGTTATTAACCCGCGCAACCCTGACATCGCATACGTCGGCGCGCTCGGACACATCTACGGCACAAACGAAGAGCGTGGCGTTTTTATGACGACTGACGGCGGACGGACGTGGACGAAAACTCTCTATGTTGACAATCAACACGGCGTCGCTGATTTAGATATTGATCCGAACAATCCGAACATCCTCTACGCGACGATGTGGAAATTCGAGCGCACGCCGTGGACGCACCGAAGCGGAAGCGAACAGGGCGGTGTTTTTAAATCAGTTGATGGCGGTCGCACGTGGAAGAAATTAACAAACGGTTTGCCGAAGCTGATGGGACGCATCGGCGTGAGAGTTGCGCCGAGCAATTCGCAGACGGTTTATGTGATCGCAGAATCGAAAGAAGGCACGATGTTTCGCTCCGACGACGGGGGCGAAACTTTCCGCCAAACTTCAAAGCAGACAAACATCGTTTCGCGCGGCTTCTACTACACGCAGTTGAGAGTTGATCCGCAAAATGAAAATCGCGTCTATGCCGTCGCCTCAACTCTGTTCGTCTCGATTGACGGCGGGCGAAACTTTCGTCCGATCTCGCCGCGCACGCACATTGATTATCACGCTTTTTGGATCGACCCGAAAGACCCGCGCCGCATGTGGCAGGGCGAAGACGGCGGCATCGCTGTCTCTTATGACACGGGTGAAACGTGGGAATACGTCAACAACTTTCCGATGGGTCAGTTTTATCAAATCTACGCCGACAATCGTCAACCGTTCTACAACGTGATGGGCGGCTTGCAAGATAACGGCACGTGGACAGGCCCTTCGCGCACGCGCGAACCCGCCGGAATCCTTAACGACGATTGGCGCATGATCAGCTTCGGCGA
>JACDAW010000144.1 GCA_013695245.1 Pyrinomonadaceae bacterium
GACCTACCGTGGTCGAAAGTCTCGAAAGACAATCTCGATTTGTCGAAGGCCGAACGTATTCTCGATGAAGACCATTACGGTTTGGAGAAAGTTAAAGAGCGCATCATTGAGGCGCTCGCCGTGCGTAAACTAAAAGAGAAGCCAAAGGGCACGATCCTGTGTCTCGTCGGCCCGCCCGGAGTCGGGAAAACTTCTTTGGGACGCTCGATTGCGCGCGCACTTAATCGTAAGTTTGTGCGTCTGTCTCTCGGCGGCGTACACGACGAGGCGGAGATTCGCGGGCATCGCAGAACTTATGTGGGCGCGATGCCCGGTCGTATCATTCAATCGTTGCAGCAGGCGGGCACGAACAACCCGCTCATTATGCTTGATGAGATTGATAAAGTCGGTGCGGATTTTCGCGGCGATCCTAGTTCCGCGCTTTTAGAAGTCTTAGACCCGGAGCAGAACAACAGCTTCCGCGATAATTACCTTGGCGTAACGTTTGATCTCTCGAACGCGATGTTTATGACGACGGCCAACGTGCTTGATACGGTTCAACCTGCGCTGCGCGACCGCATGGAGGTGATCCGCCTTGCGGGTTACACCGAGCAGGAGAAGTTGGAGATCGCGCGCCGTCATTTGCTGCCGAAGCAGATGGAAGAAAACGGCGTTACGGGTAAGAATCTTCAAATTTCAAAAAACGCGCTCCGAACGCTGATCAATCAATACACGCAGGAAGCGGGACTCAGACAGTTGGAGCGTGAGATCGGATCGATCTGTCGCAAGGTGGCGCGTAAGGTTGCGGAAGGTCATACGAGCGTCGTGCGCGTGTCGCCGAAAAACGTGCATGAATTTTTGGGTGCACCAAAGGTTCAGCCGGAAGAAGTGTTGAAGCGTGATCAAGTCGGCGTGGCGACAGGACTTGCTTGGACGGCCGTTGGCGGCGACGTGCTCTTTATTGAAGCTTTGAAGATGAAGGGCAAGGGAACTTTGGTGCTCACGGGGCAGTTGGGCGATGTAATGAAGGAGTCGGCGCAAGCCGCATATTCTTACGCCAAATCGCGTGCGCGCGAACTGAACATTCCCGAAGAGGATTTCGCAAACTATGATTTGCACATTCACATCCCTGAAGGCGCGATCCCGAAGGACGGCCCCAGCGCCGGAATCACGCTCGCCACCGCGATGATCTCCGCTTTGTCCGGCCGTGCCATCCGTAAAGACGTGGCGATGACGGGCGAAATCACGCTGCGCGGCAATGTGCTGCCCGTCGGCGGCGTGAAGGAAAAGGTTTTGGCGGCGCGGCGGGCGCGCGTCTCGACCATTATTTTGCCGCACCTAAATCTGCGCGACATGGACGAAGTGCCGAAAGAGCCGTTTAAGGATATACGCTTCGTTTTCGTCGAGAATGTACAGCAGGTTTTGAAGGAAGCGTTGCGGGAAAAGGCGGCGACAATTGTTTCCTCCTCCCCGCGCGCGGCGGCGCGCCCGCCGCAGGCCGCGTCACCGCCTTCGGCGTAGAAACGGCACGGCGGAAGCCCTATTTTTATTAACTTTCTTGCCTTCATCGGCAACCGGCGGCTGGCAAGTCGCATCTATTTATCACGAAAAGAGCGAAGTGGTTTTTGTGGAGATTCTCACCGCTTCGCTCTTTTATTTTAGAGTGGAAGATTGTACTCGGTGACGTTTTGTGTTACTCTCCGTGACTGCATACGTGGCTTCTGCCCCGACCTGAGAAGCCAACCCGCACGGAGCCGGTTCTTAAGAAGTTTAGAACCCCCTCAGGTAGAGATTTCAGTGGATGCCGTTGGCTTCGGGTCAGTTCCGGGTCGCTTCGGGATTCGCCTTAAATACAAGGAGAACATTCTTGATGAAGACGAGTTTCCCCCGTTTCATAGCTCCTGTTGTTTTCGGGACGGCGCTTTTTTCATTTGCCGTGAACGCCGATGCACAGGCTCCCTCCGCCTCAAGTTTGCGCAGCACGCCGACGGCCGTCGAACAATCAGACGCGCGCGCCCAATTCATCATCGCCAAAGCCGAAGATCATTTTAAAAAAGGCCTTCTTAATCTTACCGATAACAGACGCGAGCAAGCGCGCGACGAATTTGACCGCGCGATTGATTCCATACTTGATTCCGGCATGGACGTGCGCTCGAACCCTCGCCTGCGCACTTACTACCTTGAATTAGTCGAGCGCATTTACCGCGAAGAAGTTCCCATTCAACAAGTACAGCCTGCCGCGACCGCGACGAACGCTGGCGTAGTTGCGCAAAACAGTACCCGCACAACGGCCGATGCCGTCAACCCGCAACAGCCTGTTGCGCCGCAGATCGGCTTCCGGCAACAGAAATTCGAGCCGTCGCCGCTCGACGAGTTGAGCAAGCTGGAACTGACCGCTCAAGAACAACAGGTGACGCCGGAAGCAACGGCTGAATTGGAACAAGCGAAATCGGCGGTGGACTTTGGTTTCCGCTCAAACGCTTTGATTCAACAGTTCATCAACTACTATCAAGGACGCGGGCGTTCGACGATGGAGACAGGTCTTCGCCGTTCGGGTCGCTACATGAGATTGGCGCGCAAGATTTTCCGCGAGGAAGGCGTGCCTGAAGACATCGCGTGGCTCGGACAGATCGAAAGCGCATGGCGTCCGCAAGCTTATTCATCAGCCGCCGCGTCAGGCCTCTGGCAGTTTATCCCGTCAAC
>JACDAW010000176.1 GCA_013695245.1 Pyrinomonadaceae bacterium
GCCCACGCCTTACTTGTGCTTTATTTGTCACAATTTATTCAGTCTTTAGCCAGGCCACTGCGCGGCACGCTTTTTGATTAAGATATTGCGTCGTGTTCGTCGGTTGAATCCGTGCGGCGAGCGCAACCTGCCCTGACCCTCAATTTTAAAATAGCGCGTTCGTAACCGACGAAAGGTTTTAGCAATGTCAATCAGGATGTCGAGAGCAAGCTTTCTTTATCAGACGGCGGTAACAATCGTCGGGCTTGGTGCATGGGCGGCCGGGTTTGCCTACCTCGGCGCGTTCTATTCCCCGCTCGATCAATTGATGCTTCTTGCGCTTACACCACTGCTGCTCATCGCCAGCATGTTCGCGCAGCATTTTCGCTTGCCGTCGGGCTTGAAATTTACGAATGAACGTTTAACCTTCACGCTCACCGACGCCATCGTGCTGCTCGTCGCCTGCTGGTACGGGCCCGGAGCGGCAATCGTCGTCGGCGGCGTCGAAGGCTTCTTCTCATCGCGGCGCACGGTGCAGCGCTTGTCGAGCAATCTTTTCTCAGCCGGGATGATGTCGCTCGTCGCGGCGGCCGCGGCCGTAAGTTTGAATTTCGTGCTGCACTACGGTTTCAATGAAAACGGCGCTGGAGCAGAGCACAGTTTTTCTGCCGTCGCCCTCGCCCTGCTCGTCGCAAGCGTTGTGCAGATCGTCGCCAACATTCTTTTTCTCTCGACGCTTCTCGCCCTGCGTCATAACGATTCATTCTTCAATCACCTAAAAGATTTCTTATGGACGACGCCGCTCTTTCTGCCGACAAGCGCCGTGGCGAGTTCGCTCTATCTCGCTTTGCAGCAAGGCGTGCTAGTTATGTTCCTGCTCGGCGCGCCGATCCTTTTAGCCATCTACATTGGACACCGGCAATACCGCGACAGCGTGCAAAAACGTCTCTCCTTCATGGAGAAGTCGCATCAAGAAACCATCGAAGCTTTAGCCGTTACGATTAACGCTAAAGACGAAGTGACGCACGAACACGTTTTGCGCGTGCAGATTTATTCCGCCGGAGTCGCGCGGCTCTTGGGTTGTTCCGGTTCCGAGATCGAAGCGTTAAGAGCTGGCGCGCTTCTGCACGACATCGGCAAGATCGCCGTGCCCGATTACATCCTGCACAAACCGGGCAAATTCACCGCCGACGAATTCGAGAAGATGAAAATGCACACGATTGTCGGCGCGCAGATTCTCGGTCGCGTCGAGTTTCCATACCCGGTCGTGCCCATCGTCCGCTCGCATCATGAGCGTTGGGATGGCAAGGGCTACCCCGACGGTTTGAAGGGCGAAGAGATACCGCTCACGGCGCGCATCCTTTCCGTCGTTGACTGCTTCGATGCGCTGCGTGAAGACCGCCCGTATCGCAAAGGATTGTCGCGCGAAGAAGCCATCAAATTAATAATGGAAGGCTCAGGCACGCAGTATGATCCGCGCGTGGTCGGAACTTTCGTAACAAACATGCCGCAATTTGAAGCCGAGATTCAGGCTCACCGCAACGCGCCGTTACCGACCTTCGGCATCGAACCGCTTGAGGAATTGAAGGAAGCCGCGCGCCTCGTCGCGCCCGCCGCAGGTTTGGCGGAGAGCACTGATGCGAGCGCGCAAGCGTCGTTCACCTTGCGCCACGAAGAACTGAAAGCGCTTTACGATCTTTCGCAGAGCTTGAATGCGGCGCGCGGGCAAAGCGAGATCACGCATCACTTCACGGATAAGTTGAATGCGGTTGCACCCTTTGATTCGTGTGTTGTAACGCTCCTCAAACCGGGAGCGGGCGACGCCTTTGTCGCGCACGCCGAAGGTCATCACGCCGAACTTCTGCGAGAGCGTGAGACGAAACTCGGCGAAGGTGTAACGGGCTGGGTGCTCGCCAACCACAAACCGTTTTGCAACACCAAACCGTCGCTTGATCTCACCACGCTGCCCGCCGCTCAAGCCGAATCCTATCGCACGCTCGCCGTCTTCCCCATCATGCGCGGGGGTGAGATTTACGGAGCCGTCTCGCTTTATTCAATGTCGCTTGCAGAATACACAACGGAGCATCAAAGACTATTGACTGAAGCCGCTTCCCTGCTCGCAGCAGCGCTTGCATCAACAAGACACACCGCACAGCACAATCCTGAAATAGAAACAGCCAGCGAAGACTCAAATCAATCGCCCGCTTTCAGGCATCGAAGAATCGAAGCAGGCAGCCCTTCGCTCGAATCGGAACTAACACACTGAAGGAAGGCAAAAGGTAAAAGTAAAAAGGCAAAAGTGAAGAAAGAGAATTTCTTTCATCCTCACTTTTGCCTTTCACCTTTTTACTTTTACCTTCTTTATTTACGTCGTCGCTTTTTGCGTCTGCTCGGACGGCACGTAGTAGAGGATGCGGCTGCAATTCTCGCACATCACGATCTCATCGCCGCGTCGGATGGCGGCCATCACCTGCGGGCGCAGAGTTATCAAGCACGCGGTGCATGAATAGTTGCGCGCTTCCGCCACGGCCACACCGCCGCGAATGCGCGTGCTAATGCGGTTGTAAACTGCCAGCGTGCTTTTCGGTAGAGAGATTTCGAGGCGCTTGCGCTCTTGCCGCAAGCTCTCTAAACGCTCTTCTTGCGCGCCCATTTGGGTTTCAAGTTCCTTCAGCTTCGTGTTCGTCTCTTCACGCAGGATTGCTACTTGCGGTTCGCGCTCTCCCAACTCTTTCTCGGCGGCTTCGAGCGACTCCATATGTTCGAGTGTTTGCGTCTCCAAAGTTGAAATGTGTTTGCGCGCGGCGTCCAACTCGCGGATCGCGGCGGCGTAGTCCTTTTCGTTCTGCGACGACATCAGATTGCGCTCAGAGCGTTCCGCTTGCGTGCGCGCTTCCGCCGCTTCTTCTTCGAGACGCGCTCGCGCCGCGGCCGCTTCGTCGCGCTTGAGTTCCACTGCCCGAAATTCAAAAGCGCGCTGCTCGAATTCCTGTTCGATCTCAGCGCGCCTTTGTGGTATCGCGTTTAACTCGGCTTCCGTTCGTCGTATCGCCGTATCCGCGTTCTGTAAAGCAATCAACTCTTTCAACTCGGCGTTCACTCGCTTCACGCTCCTTCAATCAACACACAAAAGATTTGTGCGCTTCTTCTGCAATCAATAATAATCGCATACTCGTTCGCTCACGCGCAAGCGACGCCCTAATGCGGCATCGCTCTCACGTCGTCAACACGATCTTTCCGAAGCTTTCGTTCGACTCCATGCGCTCATGCGCCGCGCGCACATCGTTTAACTTATAGACGCTATCAATTACAGGTTGCACCTCGCCGCGCGCCAAAAGCGGCACGACATGCGCGGCGAAGCGACGAGTCACTTCCGCTTTCTCAGCTTTCGAGCGTGAACGCAAGACCGTGCCCGTGATTCGCAATCTTTTGCTCATCACTTTGCTGAAATCAATCTCCGCTTGCACGCCTCCGAGCGTGCCGACGATCAACAAACGTCCGCGCATAGCGAGCGCATCGAGATTTGCCGCAAACAGCGACGCGCCCACGAGATCAAGCACGAGGTTTGCGCCCGCGCCGCCGCTCCACTCGCGCACGCGCTCCACGAAGTTTCGCGGATCGCCCTCTATCACAATCGCTTCATCAAGCCCTAACGAACGCGCGCGCTCCAATTTCTCCGCAGTTCTGCCCGTGCCGCACACGCGCGCTCCCGCCACGCGCGCAAGTTGCACCGCAGCCGTCCCGACTCCTGACCCCGCAGCGTGAACCACAACGCACTCGCCCATCTCCAATTCCCCTTGCGTAAACAACGCATCGTGCGCCGTCATGAAAGCTTCCGGCACCGCCGCCGCTCCAACAAAATCAAGATTCGCGGGAATCTCCGCCAGCCCTTCTTCCGGCACAATCACGTAATCCGCCTGCGCGCCGCCCGCCGTAATGCCGAACACGCGCTGCCCCACTTGCCATCTGCGCGCCTCGCTCCCCGTCTCCACCACTTCGCCCGCAAACTCTAAACCCGGAATATTTGAAGGCGCACCCGGCGGCGCCGGGTAACGACCCATGCGTTGAAGTATGTCAGCGCGGTTAACGCCAGCCGCCTTCACACGCACCAGCACCTGATCGGCCGTCGCTACGGGGCGTGCGATTTCTCGCACTTCAAGATTCTCTGCGCCGCCGGGCGCTGTGACGCAAACGGCACGCATCGTTTCCCTCATCTTCAATTCACCCACGTTCACACTTCCTCCGCTTCCTTACTCACAAACTTTGCAAGCGTCGTTTCCGTGTTAAAGTTACGAATCACAAACATGACTCCGCACCGCCAACCGACGCGCCGCACGCTGATCATTATCAATAACGTTGCCGCCCGCGCCCGCCGCGTGTGGCACGCGCTACGCGATAAAATCCAAGAAGCAAACATCGCGTTTGACCTGCACGAAACCACGCATCCCGGCGACGCGGAAATAAAGACGCGCGCCGCTCTTCGCGCGGGCTACGACACCGTTGCCATCGTCGGCGGCGACGGCACGCTCAGCGAAGCCGCTTCAGGCTTTTTCAACTTGGATGACGAAAAGTTTTCCGCCGCGAAGGACTTTCAACATTGCCCGCTCCCGCAGAGCGTTAATCCTTCCGCCGCGCTCGCCCTGTTGCCTGCCGGAACGGGCGACGACTTCGCGCGCGGTCTTGCCAAACGCCGCGCCCCGCTCGACGAGTGGCTACAAAAGTTTATTCTTCATTGTCGCGGCCAGGGCGC
The DNA here is from genome assembly GCA_013695245.1 of Pyrinomonadaceae bacterium. GTDB lineage: Bacteria > Acidobacteriota > Blastocatellia > Pyrinomonadales > Pyrinomonadaceae > JACCYN01. Next base: position 4,730 of record JACDAW010000176.1, read on the forward strand.
AACGCGCGCGGTTGATTGTTTATATGGAACGACGGACGACGGCGCGCACAAATTCATCTGCCTCAACGCTGCGACGCTCGGCTTAGGCGCGCAGGTGGCGATGCGCGTCGGAAATCAAGGGCGGATGATACGAGGTTTGCCGGGCGAAGCGCGCTTTGCGCTCGCCGCCACTATCGCCCTTGCGCGGTGGCGCGAACGTATTGTGCGTGTCACAGTTGATGAAAGCGAAACGCTCGAATGCAAATCGAATTTACTCGCCGTCGCCAACGGACTTTACGCGGGCGGCGGTATGATGCTCGCGCCTGACGCGCAACTCGACGACGGGCTTCTCGACGTGTTGCTGACACGCAACCTCTCGCGCCCCGAACTCCTGCGGGAACTCGCGCGCGTTCATCGCGGCGGACACATCGCCAATCCGAAGGTGCGCTCACTGCGCGGCTCACGCGTCTGCATCGAAACAATCAACCCTGCTGATAAACTTCCGCTCGAAGCCGATGGCAACGTGCGCGGTTTTACTCCGACCGAGTTTCGCGTGATGCCGGGCGCAATGAGAGTTGTTTGCTAAACAGAAGCAGCGCGTTTCAATTCAACTGTTGAATCATCTCGCGGCATGTTTAGCCGCGCTAATTCTGTTTCCGCACTTTCACCGAGCCGCCGCGCGGCGCGTTCCCTTCGCATGATTGCGTAAGAATTCCTCCGCTTGTGTCAAAGCCGCATCGCGCCCGCTTCGCAGGTCAGCTAACGTCAACGCAACCGTCTCATCCGGGATCACGCCTTCGCCTTCGAGACGGCGCCCTTTAGCTGTCAGAAAAGCGATCTCGCTCACCGTAAATTCGCTGCCGCCCTTTACTTCCCTGTGCTCCAAGACGCCGAGCACGCAGCCGCATGATTGCGTGCCGACGACGGCCGCGCGATTCTGCTCTTGCAATGCGCTCGCAAACAATTCTGATGCGCTGCCCGAAGCCTCGTTAACAAGAATGATGCCGGGCGCAGCGTATAACTGGCCGCCTTTGCGACCTGCCGAAAACTCTTTCGGGAATTTTATCAAACCGAACAGAGCAGAAGGAGGCTTGCCCGTTCTGGTCAAAATTCGCCCGAAGGCAACTTTCTCGTTGAAGAAGAACCCGGCGATGCGCAAGCCTTCTTCGCCATCGCCGCCGCCGTTGTTGCGCAAGTCAAGGATGAGTCCCGGCGCGTCTTTGAATTTTATGAGCGCCTCTTTGATTTCCTTCGCCACCGGCTCACGAAAATGGTTGAATTTGATGTAAGCGTAACCGGATGGAAGCAGCCGCGCAGTAACTTTCGGCGCGGCTGACGCGATGCGGCGCGTCAAGGCCACGTCAAGCGGCGTTCCATCGGCGCGCATGAGTCCGAGTTTAACACTCGTGTCCGGCTCGCCAGCGAGAAGTCTTGAGTAAGTGAGCAACCGCATCGCGCGCTCGCTTGATGAAGCGCCGATTTCGTCACGAACCTCCTTAATGCGTTCGGCGATTGACTTATCGTCAACCGTGCGCACGACCATGCCGGGTTCGACGCCAGCGCGCGCCGCATCTGAATCCGCATTGACGCTCATGACAACCGGAGTCCCTTCGACTTCAAAGATAAGGACGCCCGCGCTCGTCGCTTGCGAACGCTTGCGCTGTTGACGCTGGCGGGGATTCATGAAGCGTGTGTGAGCATCGCGCAGTTCGCCCGTCATCCGTCGCATCAAGGAATAAAACTCCTCATCGCTCTTTGCCGCTTCGACGCGCGGGCGATAGCGTTCGCGCACCGCGTTCCAGTCCACGCCGTTAAACTTCGCGTCGTAATATTTTTCGTTAATCGTGCTCCAAATCTTCTCAAACGCTTCGATGCGCTCTTTGCTTGTCAATCCGCTGACGGAAGAATTTGCACTTTGAATCGGAGCGGCATAAGCGCGATGAGATTCAATAATTGCTTCGCTCGCAATCAGCAATAGCACAAAACATATAACGAGACTTCGCCGCGCGAAAACAATTTGTTTCATCAAGTATCTTCTTCCTCCATTTTTGACGCCCGCATAGAACGGCTTACAAGAGTTCTTCGATAGCATAAATAAATCTCAAAGCCTTTATAGAACTTACTTATTCAATAACGCCCGCGCGCGCTTTAAAACGTTCTCGACGGTGAATCCAAATTCTTTCATCGTCACATCACCCGGCGCGCTCGCGCCGAAGCGTTCCATGCAGAGCACGTCGCCACGTGTGCCCGTCCAACGATCCCAGCCCAAGCGTGCCTCCGCCTCAACCGCCAACCGCGCGGCGATGTCCGGCGGCAACACTTCGTTGCGATACGTCTCGTCTTGTTCTTCAAATAACTCCCAGCACGGCATTGAGACGACGCGCACAGGCGTTCCTTCTTTCTGCAACTGTTCGCGCGCTTCCAAACAGAGCGCGACTTCCGAGCCCGTAGCGATCAAGATGAGTTGCGGCGTTTGTTGTTCGCCGTTGGCATCTTGCGCTTCGGCGATAATGTATGCGCCGCGCCGCGTGCCTTCGGCGGAAGCGTAGAGTTTGCGATCAATGACGGGAACTTTCTGGCGTGTGAGCGCAAGCGCCGTCGGAGCATCGCGGCGAAGAATGGCCGTGCGCCACGCCTCCCTCGTTTCGTGCGCGTCGGCCGGGCGCATTACAAACAGATTCGGAATCGCGCGCAAGCCCGCAAGTTGTTCGATGGGCTGGTGCGTGGGGCCGTCTTCGCCAAGTCCGATGGAGTCATGTGTGAAAACATAAATGACCTGCACTTCGGAGAGCGCGGCGAGGCGAATCGTCGGCTTCATGTAATCGGAGAAAACGAGAAACGTGCCGCCGTAAGGAATGAGTCCGCCGTTGAGACTTATGCCCGTGAGACACGCGCCCATCGCGTGTTCGCGCACGCCGAAGTGAAGAATGCGCCCTGCGTAAGAATCAGCTTCAAAGTCGCCGCCATCTTTAATGTCCGTGTTGTTTGATACGCCGAGATCGGCCGAGCCGCCGACGAGCGCGGGGATAATGGGCGCGAGCGCATTGATCACTTCGCCGGACGATTGACGCGTCGCCTGCGGTTTCGCATCTTCAAATTTCGGGAGCGCGTCTTCCCACTTCGCGGGCAATTCGCCTTTCATCGTCATGCGCCACGCTTCGCCCAATTCCGCGTGCCGCTTCGTGTAATCTTCGACGAGTTTGTTCCACTCACGCTCAGCTTGCGTGCCAACCTCCAGACACGCGCGAAAATGCTGCAACGCTTCGTCAGGAATATAAAACTCACGATCTTCCGGCCAACCGAGAGCGCGTTTTGCCGCGCGCACCGCATCTTCGCCGGGCGCATCCGAATGAGCTTTGCGCGTGCCTGCCGTCTCCATTCCGAAGCCGATCACAGTGCGCACGGAGATGAGCGACGGGCGCGGATCGTTTTGCGCTTCGCGGATCGCTCCTTCTATCGCCGCCAGATCGTTTCCGTCTTCAACCCTCACTGTGTGCCAACCGTAAGCCTCGAAACGGCGGGGGACGTTTTCCGAGAAGGCGAGCGACGTGAAGCCTTCAATCGTGACGTGATTATCGTCGTAAAGATAAATGAGTTTTCCGAGCTTTAAATGACCGGCAAGCGACGCGGCTTCGCTTGCTACGCCTTCCATCAGATCGCCGTCTGAGACGTTAGCGTAAACGAAGTGATCAATAAGCGGGAAATCGGGTTGATTAAATTTCCCGGCGAGATGCGCCGCGCCGATGCTCATGCCGACGCCGTTGGCAAAGCCCTGACCGAGCGGCCCCGTTGTGATCTCAACGCCGGACGTTAATATATTTTCCGGGTGTCCCGGCGTCTTCGACATCCATTGACGAAAATTTTTCAATTCATCGAGCGGAAGATCGTAACCCGTCAGATGCAACAACGAGTAAAGCAGCATCGAGCCGTGTCCGGCGGAAAGGAGAAAGCGGTCGCGGTTTGCCCAACGAGGGTTCTTCGGATTGTGACGCAGGAATTTCGTCCACAAAACGTAAGCCATTGGAGCCGCGCCCAGAGGCAGACCCGGATGACCCGACTCAGCCTTTTGCACGGCGTCGAGCGTCAACGTGCGAATAGTGTTGATGCAAAGTTGATCAAGCGATTGTGTTTCATCCAACTCCTTATGCTGTGTTGACGCGCTCACGTTTGTTCTCCTCGTAACTTAACTGCGTGTAAATTCATAAACCTGTTTGCTCGCCTGCGTAATCAATCATGCGCGCGATTTGTTCGTCTTCGACGAGCGTTTTGTAAAGCGTTTGCTGCCGCTCCATGCCCGCCATGTAGCGTGCGTGATTACTCCGGTTTGGCTCGAAGCTGCGCCCGACGGGGGCGGGCAACTCATCCATAATTCTGATCGCGCCTAACGCTTCAAGCGCAAGCAGCACAACGCCGCGACTCGATGCTTCGCGCACGCTGGCGAGACGAACGGGACGCAGCATCACGTCGGCGATAATCTGCGTCCATGCGGGCGAAGCTCGAATCCCACCGCCCGATGCGCGAATCTCCGCGCCGGGCGCAAACGCTTCAAGCGACTGCGCGATTAAAGCGAAGCGGTAAGCGACCGCCTCCATTGCGGCGCGTAAAATCTCCACAGGGCGCGTGTCCATCGTAAAACCCAAGATCGCCCCGCGCGCGTGCGCCGACCAACCCGTGCTGCGCTCGCCCGCCCAGCACGGCACGAGCGTCAGTCCGTGCGCGTCCGGTTGCATCGCAGTGAGTTGCGCCTCAATCGCTTCCGCGTCGTGACCAACGGTCATCGTCTCTGTCATCCACTCGCGCAAGCCCCCACCATCGGAGAGCGCGCCGCCGATGATCACACGCTTTTCGTCTGCGCGGTAGCGCCACAAACCCGGCGGAACATCCGTAGGCACTTCGCCTTCAAACAACACGCGCATCGCGCCCGAAGTTCCGATCATTAAGCCGACGCGCGCGGGCGAAGTGCAACCCGTGCCGATGTTGTTCGTCGCGCCGTCGCCCGTTGGCAACATCCACTGTGCCCCGGCGATTAACGCAAGCGACGAGTAACGAGCGATAGTTTCAGACGCTAAACGAAACTCTGCGCCCGTTGAATAAAGCGTGGGCAGTTGCTCTATATTCAACCTCACCGCACGAAGCAACTCTTCATCCCACACACATGCGCGCGCGTCGAAGAGTCCAGTGCCCGAAGCCATCGAGAGCGAGATCGTGCCTCTCGCGTTTTCACCGCATAAGCGCTCGTAGAGAAATTCGCTAAACCCTAACCAACGCCGGACGCGCGCGAAGATTTCAGGTTGTGTCGTTTGTAGCCATAATAGTTTAGCTGGCCAGTAACTCGAATGAAAGCGACAGCCCGTGCGACGGTGCGCTTCTGTTTCATCTAGGTTCGCGCGCAGTTGCTCGGCCGCGCCTGCCGCCCGCGTATCAGCCCAACCGTAAACGGGCGTAAGAGCCGCGCCCTGCACATCAACACCAACGAGACTGTGCCAGAAACAGGAAACGGCGACGGCGCGCGTTTGCGCCGCGAGCAGAGGCGAATGCGTGATCGCAAAAGTTAATACATGCACTGCCTGCTCTACTAATTCATCTGCGCTTGCTTCTGCCCCGCCATCAGGAGTTGAAGTAAAACCGCGCACGATGCGCGTTTCCGTTTCCGTGATCTCTCGCCCGCGCCCGTCGTAGAACGCGGCGCGCACGCTCGACGTGCCGATGTCAAGCGCGAGCACAATGGGCGCTTCGGCCGCCTGCGCAGAGACTTCCGCCGCCATAGTTTTTAAGTTGTCAGAAGCGATTTCAACCACAACAAAAGGAAGCTAAAGACCGAGACGCGCGCGAAGCAATGAGACTCGCTCCGTTCAACGACGGTAGAATCACCCGCAAGAAACTTGTATCACATTATAATGATTCGACGGAAAACAAAACGGCACCGAAAACGAGCGGCGAAGGATGATCAATTTCGATCATCCTTCGCCGCTTCCTCACGCAATTCCTTCGTAAGTTTTACTGTCCTGTAAGAACGCGCCGCGTCGTGCGCCCGACGCGCTTGCCTGCGCGCGCCGTGCCGCGCCCGACGTTCGCTCCGGCTCTGCCCATGCCTCTTCCCAATTGTCTTCCGGCAACAACCGGCTTGCCACGCGCGACGTTTCGGCCGAAGCCCGTTGCGCCGCCCGCCGCATCACGCCCGGCGTTACGATAGGCGCTCGTCGCGCTCCTGTTACTATGGCGACGCTCACCACGCACACGGCGGCGACGACGACGGCGGCGACGGCGCGGCACGTTCATACTGCGGCCTGCCTGATTGTCGTTCTGCGTCGCATTCGGCGAGGCGTTACCGGATTGAGCGACGGCAAACATCTCCGGCACCGCCATCACCGCGAGAAGCAGAAGCACAAAAAATTTACGCATAGATTTTCCTCCATCAAGTTCAAGTTTAAATTGTGGGGAGATGTGATCGGGAGAAGGCAGCGAGTATTGTAACACGCCGCGCCTTATCATCCTCAGGAGTTTTGCACTAACAATCAACTTCTCGATGTCGCCAAAATGCCCTTCTAAACACGAAAGTTAGAAGGGCATCCCGGTAACAGCGAATCATTTCAAGCGAAATTTTATTCGCCTGTGACGGCGCGACGCGCGTTGATGCGCCCGCCGCTGACGGTTTTACCTTTAAGCGAATCAAGTTTATCAACCGAGTTTAAGAGGCGCTCGCGCAATTCCGTGACGGTGAAATTTTCATTCGTTGCCAGCACAAGCGCGGCGATCCCTGAAACCTCCGGCGTGGCCATTGAAGTTCCCGAATGCTCCTCGTAGGCGTTGCCGAGCCACGTGCTTAAAATCTCCGCGCCCGGCGCAGCGACGTGAACAGTTTTCGCTCCGTAGTTAGAGAAGCTCGCAAGCTCGTCGTTGCGATTCAGAGCCGCGACGCTCAACACGTTGTCCAACTTATAACTTGCCGGATAATGCGGCGAACGATCCGAATCGGCGCTTGAGTTGCCGCTTGCGGCGACAAACAGAATCCCCTCTTCGCCCGCTCGCTTAATCGCCGTCTCTAAAGCGCGCGATTTAACGGTTGAACCCCAACTCGCGCTGATGATGCGCACGTTAACGCCCGCGCGCTTACGATCAATAACGTAATTGATCGCCTCAATCGCCGCCTTCGTCGTGCCGAAACCACCCTTTGACATAAACTTTAGCGGCATGATCTGAACATGCCAATTCACGCCCGCGATGCCTTGATTGTTGTCGCCTTCCGCGCCGATGATTCCGGCGCAGTGCGTGCCGTGTCCGTTTTCGTCCATCGGATCGCCGGAGTTGTCAACGGCGTTGAAGCCATACACATCGTCAACGCGGCCAAGTTCTCGATCCGTGTAAGCCGAGATGTTTGCCGGGCGCGTCCACATGTTGCCAGCCAAGTCGGGATGCGTGTAATCAACTCCGCTATCAAGCACGGCGACCACAACATCGCGGCTGCCCTTCGTCTTCTCCCACGCCGCGAGCGCGCCGATATCAGCGCCTTTGCGCCCGTCGCGCTGCCCGGTATTTGCGAGCGACCACTGATCGGCAAACATCGGATCGTTCGGCTCGTTTGCGCCGCCGTTAAAACTGAAACGGGTGCCTTCGATGCTTTGAACCCGCACGGAATATTGTTCGTCGGAAATCATTGCTATCGTCCGACGCGGTTCAGGATCGAGTTTGATCGTGATGTTCGGTTCGGCGTCGGCGACTTCGGGTAGGTTGCGATATTCGGCGGCGATTGTTTCGGCGTTAAGCCCATCGTCGTCCGCAATTGCGGCGTAGTTATCAATGTACTCGAAGCGATCTTCAACACGGTCGTTGAAGCGCGCGGCGATGCGCGTGATGGCTTCCGCTGTGACGCCGGGACGGAAATGCACGATCACATCTGCTTCATCTGTGAAGCTGTTTGCTCCACTGCCATGTCTTTCGTAGGCGCGTTGAATCGTTGGTGGACGAACAATAAGCAAATTCTTATTGGTCTCTTGCTGCCAACGCCTCATCTGTCCGGCGAGTCCGGCGATTAACACGAGCGTCAACGCTAACACGATGTGACCGAGAAAGTTATTTCTGTTCATCTCTTAAAACCTCACAACTTCTTTTAACTACTCAAGCCGCGTGTGTCAGACGCGGTAATTCTTTCCTT
>JACDAW010000205.1 GCA_013695245.1 Pyrinomonadaceae bacterium
GCCGTTAGAATCCGCAGCTTGTCGTCCACCAAGATGTAGCGTTCGGACGGGAAGCGTCGCTCCACGTCTGCCAGCTCCGTTTCTTTATGAATGTAGATCAAAACGTTTCGTTCAACCGCCTCGAACAGTCCGGAGCGTTCGACCTTGCGCGGCTGAAACACCACATCGCCGTCGGACAAAATGGCGACCGCGCCCCACTGTTTGCAGTGCTCTAAAACATCTAACGAGTTTGGGTAGAGACGATTTGCGAACGGGTAGTTTATTAAGTAAGTTGAAACGGCGAGCAGATGCGTGTCGTAAGGATACTCGGTGCGGTATCGCTGCAAAGCGCCCAAGTAGTCGGCGTAACCCAACTCCGCGCGCAGTTCCTCAAAGATCGTCCAGTAACGGCTCTCGCGCTCGTGTCCAACCTCGCGCTCCAAGTAGCGCCTGAGATCAACGATCACACGGTCGTTGTCGAGCAACGTGTTATCAACGTCGAAGAGGAAAACCGCGCGGTGTGATGTCATAAGAGATCGATCCGAATAAATTACCTTAGCGCAACTTTCGTGAAGTTATAATACGCATTATGTTCATTTCACCCGCTCAAGCATTTTCCCGCGTTGCGGACAGACTTAAGCATTCTTGAATAACACTTGAAGAGCACACTGCCGCTCTGTTATCACGATAAAAACAGTTGTCGCCGAAATGATATGATGCCAGTATTTTCAAGGTTGCTCAATTAATTCCGTATCTGCTTTGGAATTAAGTTTGTGACCTTTCTCTCTTTTATGAGAAACTAAAGCATAAATGTTAGGATAAGATTATCTCGATGCGTGATTAACGACATCTGTCATGAAAGTTTAAAACAACCCGGACAGACTGCTCGGTTTAGTCTTCAATACAGCTTACGGGTGTTTACTTTGCGTGCCCAAAAGCGACGCCCGCTTGCGATGCCAGCACATTCTTTGCGTGGAGCCGGGTGCTAAGGAGAGTCTTCGTATGCCCAATCCGTTTGCCTTACATACTTCGACGAATGAAGGTCTCTCTGTGATCAGCGTCGAGGGATTTCTTGACGCGCACACCGCGCCTGAGTTTGAGAGCGCGATCCAATCGGAGATTGATGCGGGACGCACGCGCATCATCGTTGATTGCGAAAAGCTGACCTACATCTCTTCCGCCGGTCTCGGCGTCTTTATGGGATTTATCGAAGAGGTGCGCGAGCAAGGCGGCGACATCAAGATATGCGGGTTGACGCCAAAGGTGCGACAGGTTTTTGAGATGCTCGGCTTCGAGTCCGTTTACGATCTCTGCCCGGACGTAAACGACGCGGTGCAACGCTTCGCACAAACGCCGACGAGGGAGGGCTAACGAGGATGACCGCTATCGAGAGAAAGTTTACGCTGCAAGTTCCCTCTTCGACCGAGAATCTGGCGATGATCCGCGAGATCGTCAGCAACATCGGGACGCAAGCCGGGCTTGAGAGTTCCGACATTGCCAAGTTGGAGTTGGCGGTTGACGAAGCGTGCGCCAACGTCATCGAGCACGCCTACGGCCACGACGCAACGAAGGAGGTCGTCATCCGCGCGACGTTTGACGACGAAACGCTGCGCATCGAGGTCGAAGACACGGGGCGCGGCTTCGACCCCGGCACGGTCAAACCGGAAGAAGTCGAAAAGTTGATTCACGAGCGCAAGACGGGCGGACTCGGTATGCGCTTGATGAAAACGTTGATGGACGAAGTTCATTACGAGATCGGGCCCGGACAAAAAAACAAGCTGCGCATGGTGAAGCGGCTGCGGAAGACAAAGGTTTGAGCGCTTGACGTTAATATATTTTTCTTCCGTGCTCTCCTACACCGCAGATTCTCTTCGCCGCAAATTCTCGCGGCGATTCAATTCACAGCAATACAGAGATGACTTCCCCACAACTCGATCCGTCACGCTTAGAGTCCCTGCTTGAGTCGGCGCAACTGCTCCACTCCTCGCTCGACCTCGAAGATTTGCTGAAGCACCTGCTGCGCACGGTGATGGGTCGCCTGCTCGTCGGGCGCGGCATCATCGCGGTGCGCGGCGACGAAGGCGGGATGCGTCTCGCGCTTGTGCGCGGCGTGCGCGCGCTCAAAGCAGGCGATCTCTTCGACGAAACACTTGCGCGCGGGGCGGGCGTGGATTTGATTCTCCCCATCGGCGACGCGGATGCTCCCGTCGGGATGGTGGGCGTCTCGCGTCCGCCGCATGGTGAGATCGCTTCGGAGGAGATGGAATCGCTGAAGGCCTTACTCGGCATCGCGGCGAATGGCATCGCCAACGCCAACGCCCATGCCGAATCTCACCGACTTAACCAGAGTCTCGCCGGAAAGATTCACGACTTAAGAACGCTGCTCGACCTTGTGCGCGGGCTTTCTTCAAAGCTCGAACCCGATGCGGTCGCAAGTCTGCTTATGCTTACGCTCGCAGGTCACTGGATGGTGCGTAAGTATTTGCTCGCCGCGTGGAAAGACGAACACCCTCTCGTGCTGCGGCAAAAGGGAATGACGCTGCCGGAAGTTGAAAGCTATAAGCAAGTTATCACCGAACTTGCAGAAGCCGTTGCGGTCGAGGATTTACCCGCCGGAGATTTCAAAGAAAAACTGCGGGAGCAAGGAGCGGCTTTGCTTTTCCCCGTCCGCGTGTCGGAGGTGACAATAGGCGTCGTCGTGCTCGGCACACGTCCCGGAAATTTGCGTTACAGCGCGGCCGATCTTGAATTCGGCGCAGGACTCGTGGCGCAGGCGGGCGTCGCCTTCGAGAACGCTTGGTACGTGATCGAAACGCTTGAGCGGAGAAAGATTGAGCAGGAGTTGACGCTCGCCGCGAGCATTCAAGAAGGACTTTTCCCCGAACGGATGCCGCAGCTTGCGGGCTACGATCTGGCGGCACGCAACCGCCCGGCGAGGCAATGCGGCGGCGATTACTATGACGCCCTGCCGGTGGAAGACGGCGACAGCATTAGAAACAGCGGCAGCGCCGACGCGGGCAACAAGACGGGCAATCATTCTTATCTTCTGTGCGTCGCTGACGTTTCCGGCAAAGGACTGCCTGCCTCGCTCTTGATGAGCAACATGCAGGCGACCTTGCGCGCGCTCTTGGGGCGCACGCCGACACTTGCCGCGCTCGCCGCCGAGACAAACGATCTGCTCCACGCCACCACGCCCTCAAGCAAATACGTGACGGCGATGATGGTCGAACTCCGCTTGGAAACCGGCCGTGTAACTTATGTCAACGCGGGGCATGAAGGC
>JACDAW010000171.1 GCA_013695245.1 Pyrinomonadaceae bacterium
TTCCCTTCAGGAGTTGATTCTTGTTAACTGAGAAAATAAGCCACGACACTGTCATCATACTTGATTTTGGATCACAATACACGCAGCTAATCGCGCGTCGTGTGCGCGAGGCGGGAGTTTATTGCGAGATTCTGCCTTTCGACATTACATGGGAAGAAATATCGGCAAAGAACCCGAAGGGAGTGATTCTATCAGGCGGCCCCGCTTCGGTTTTCGCCCAAAATGCTCCCCGCCCGGCACCCCAATTGTTAAAAAAAGCAGGGTTTCCGGTTTTAGGAATTTGCTACGGGCTACAGTTGATCGCCGTCGCGCGGGGTGGGCGCGTTGAGCCTTCCGATTTCAGGGAATACGGCCCCGCAAAGCTTACAGTTATGGATACTGCAAGTCGGTTGTTTGCGGGTTTGACGACGGAGATGGACGTGTGGATGAGTCACGGCGATCATATTGTAGATATGCCATTAAGCTTTCGCATAACAGGTCGTACAGGGGCGGCGCTTAATGCAGCAGAGGACTTAAGCAATAGCTTATATGGCTTACAGTTTCACCCTGAGGTTGCGCATACTCCGTATGGCGGGCAGATACTTAAAAATTTTGTGTTAGAGATATGCAAAGCCCGTCCTGACTGGTCGCCGGGGGCGATCATCGAGGAACAGGTTGAGCGGATTCGTGCGCAAGTTAAAGACAAAAAAGTTGTGTGCGGGCTTTCCGGCGGCGTTGATTCGACTGTCGCCGCCGCTCTCGTTCACCGGGCGATAGGTGAACGACAGATTTGCATTTTTGTTGACAGCGGATTACTACGCGAAGGGGAGTTTGAAACGACGTGCGAAATCTTTAATAAGTCGCTGCAACTGGAGGTGCGCGGCGTCCGTGCCGCCCACAGGTTTTTGGGAGCTTTGCGAGGAGTTGTTGATCCGGAGCAGAAGCGACGGGAGATAGGTCGTGTTTTTATTGAGATTTTCGAGCAGGAAGCGGAATCAATTAACGATGTTGAATTTCTCGTGCAGGGAACGCTCTATCCGGATGTGATCGAATCGGTTTCGGTGCGAGGCCCTTCGGCGGTCATCAAAACGCATCACAATGTTGGCGGATTACCTGAACGAATGCGTCTTAAATTGGTGGAACCGTTACGCGAACTGTTTAAGGATGAAGTGCGCGCAGCGGGACGTGAAATGGGAATATCGGAAGAACTTTTGAGCCGCCATCCTTTTCCCGGCCCCGGTTTAGCGGTTCGGATAATAGGCGAGGTAACGGAGTCGCGCCTGAGGTTGCTGCGAGCTGCGGATCGCATTATTGATGAAGAGCTTCGGGGGGCAAAATTATACGACGAAGTTTGGCAGGCATTTCCGGTCTTGCTGCCCGTCTCGACGGTCGGAGTGATGGGTGATTTTAGAACATATGAACAAGTAGTTGCGCTACGCGCAGTGACCAGCACGGACGGCATGACGGCGGATTGGGCGCGCTTGCCGCACGAAATTTTAGCTCAAATCTCGGCGCGATTAGTTTCAGAAGTTCAGGGGATAAACCGGGTGGTGTATGACATTAGCTCGAAACCGCCGAGCACTATCGAATGGGAATAGATGGGATTTTCCTTCTCTCTGAGTTGCTAAAGTATTTTCTTATTTCCTTCCCACCAACATAATCTTTCGTAAAGGTTTCAACAAAGTACCATAGCCTTCAGACAATATCTTGTGTCCGAGATGTATGTAAGCCCGTGATATAGTGTGCATCGCTCCTGTTGATTCTGACCGCCAAAATTGCATTTTAAGACACACTAGCTAATGAATAAAAAATTTGTTCACCTGCATCTGCACACTGATTACAGCTTGCTCGATGCCGCCACACAGATCAAACCGTTGGCAATCCGGTTGTCGGAATTGGAAATGCCGGCTTGCGCCATTACGGATCACGGCAACATGTATGGCGCGATCTCTTTTTACCATGCGATGAAAGCTAAAAACATCAAGCCGATTATCGGCTGTGAAGTTTATTTCACGCGCGGAAGCAGATTGGAGAGAACGGCGAAAGTTTCAGCCGCCGGTGAAAAGATCAATCATCACCTTATCCTTTTAGCGAAAAATTATCAGGGCTACCGCAATCTCGCGCGTCTGACCTCAAAGGCTTATACAGAGGGCTTTTATTATAAACCTCGCATTGACATGGAGCTTCTGGCGAAGCATAGCGAAGGGTTAATCGGGTTATCGGCGTGCGTCTCGGGGGTGCCGGCGGCGCTGCTCGCGCGTGATGCTTTCGATGAGGCAGAGGCGGCGACTTACCAATTTCAAGATGTTTTAGGGAAGGGAAACTACTTCCTTGAAATCCAAGATCACGAGCTTGAAATCCAGCAGCGCATCCGCAAATCCTTAGTTGAATTATCAAAGAAAACTGAAGTGCCGCTCGTTGCCACGAACGACGTTCACTATTTGCACCCGGAGGACGCGCGCGCACATGATTTGTTGCTCTGTATCGGCTCAGGCAAAACCGTCAACGACGCGAACAGGCTACGGTACGGTTCACCATACTTTTACCTGCGTTCGCAGGAAGAGATGTGGCAGCTCTTCGGGGCGGAACTGCCGGATGCGCTTGAGCGTACCGTTGAAATCGCCGAGATGTGCGACATCGAAATGCCTTCGGGCGTGAATCACGTGCCCGTCTATCCGATCCCCGAAACTGATCGGGAGTTGTGCGAAGCCGAGTATTTCGAGAAGGTGGTGAGGGAAGGATACGAATGGCGCAGAACGAGCATGTGGGAGGCGCTTGCGGCGCGCGGCGATCTAAAACATTCCATGGCGGAATATCAGGAGCGCGTGTCGAGTGAGATCGCGATGATCAAGCGCATGGGGTTTGCAAGTTACTTCCTCATTGTATGGGATATCGTTCGCTACGCGCGCAATCATAGCGTGCCGGTTGGCCCGGGTCGCGGTTCGGCCGCCGGTTCGCTTGTCGCCTATTGTTTAGGAATTACAGATGTCGATCCGCTTGAGTACGATTTGCTTTTCGAGCGATTTCTCAACCCGGAACGGGTCACAATGCCGGACATTGATATTGATTTTTGCGTGCGTGGACGCGATGCCGTGATTCGTCACGTGTCAGAGCTTTACGGGCGGGACTCCGTATGCCAGATCATCACCTTCGGAACGATGGCCTCGAAAGCCGCGATCAAAGACGTAGGGCGCGCTTTGGACGTGCCTTACGCCGAGGTTGAACGCATCGCCAAAATGATTCCGCCGCCCGTGCGGGGACGCAACGTTTCAATCGCACAGGCGCTCGAACAGGTGCCTGAGCTGCGCGCAAGTATGAAGCAAAACGAGCAGGTTGAAGATTTGATCAACCTCGCCCAGAGACTTGAAGGTTGCGCTCGCCACGCTTCAGTGCACGCCGCTGGCGTCGTGATCTCGCCCGTGCCGCTCGATGAGTTGATACCGGTTGCCGTTTCGTCGAAGAGCGACTTGACGACTCAATATGCAATGTCTGATCTGGAAAAGACAGGCATGTTGAAAATGGATTTCCTCGCGCTTACCGCGCTAACCATTATAAGCGATTGCTTAAAGAGTATTAAGCAGATGTATCA
>JACDAW010000219.1 GCA_013695245.1 Pyrinomonadaceae bacterium
TGGGTAAAACTCGTCGCGCGCGCCGCTCAGGTGCAACACGGATGCCCGCGTCGCTTTGTAACGCGCGGACTTCTCCCAATCTCCGGGCAGACCGCCGCAGATGCCGACTACGCCGCGCAACTCCATCGCGTGCGTGAACGCGAAGCGGTAGTTGAGCGCGACCGACTGCGAGAAACCGAGAAGAAAGACGCGCCTGCGATCAACCGAACCGTCTTCCACAAGGATTTCCATGACATCAAGCAGCGCGCGGTGGTGCAGTTCGGTTGATTCTTCAGGGCGGAAATTCGTGAGCCAGCCGAAGCCGTAGCGAAGCGGCTCGTTAGGCGCGCGCCGCTCTTTTAGATGCTGATGAACTCCTTGCAATGAGACGATGGCGAAATCCTCCGGCGCGATCTTGAGCGCCTCGCGCATCATCTGCTTTTTACTTCCGCCGTAGCCGTGCAAGGCGATTAGCAACGGAGCAGATTCATCGACGCCGCGACGCTCCGGCAGGCGCAAATCGTAGTGAGCATATTGCTCAATTTTGAACGCGCACTCCAAGATCATATCGGTCTCGCTAGTTTCTGCCATAAGCGTGTTAACGACTTTAGGTTTTCAGATTTCACTTCGTCAATTGATCAACTCGTTCGCATCCTGCTCTTCCTCTTCATCAGTTTCGATTTGCGCCACAGCAGCAGGCTTAGGATTAAAAGAAGGCGCGGCGCTTATCTCCTCTTCGAGTTGCCAGATGTCATAAAGGTCGGGCGACGTTTCGGTGATAAAGCGCGAAGGCCTTTGCAGCACGCTTTGCCGGTTGTAATCGGAAACCATTAGCGGGTAAGTGATATACAACTGATCGCGCGCCCGCGTTAAAGCGACGTACCACAAACGTCGTTCTTCTTCCTCACCTTCCGCGTCGCGCAAACTTCGCGGGCTGGGGAATTTGCCGTCTGCCGCCCAAATGATAAATAATACTTTCCACTCCAAACCCTTCGCCTGATGCACGCTCGTGAGCGTTAACAACTCGTCTTCCTCGCCGCCCATCACCACGTCTTCGCCTGCAATGGTTCGCGGCTCGTTGAAATTTTCGGTGGCGAGCAAGGCGAGTTCGGCTAAAAATTCTTCGGTCGAAGAGTAGCGCGCACTGTAACGGGCGAGTCCGCGCAAATCTTCAAGGCGCGCGTCGGCGTTTTCATAGTTGTTCATCAAATACTCTTCGTAGCCGGAAGCTAACACGATCTCAATTTGCCGAGCCGGGTTGTTTCGCGTTTCGTCGTTCGTTAAATTCTCAAGCAAGGCGCGGAAGCTTGCCCAGCCGCTTCCGCGCCGGGCGGCGATGATTGCGTCCGCTTCGCCGCGCTGCACGAGCGCGAGTGGGTCAGCGGCGGAGCGAATGTATTCCCAAATCCGGTTCGCAGTTGCCTGACCCACTTGCGGCACAAGACGCAGCACGCGCTTCCACGCGAGTTCGTCGCGCGCGTTTGTGAGCAAACGCAGATAAGAGATCACATCTTTAACGTGCGCTTGCTCGAAGAAGCGGACGCCGCTTCTGATGCGATAAGGGATGCCGCGCCGCGTTAATTCGAGTTGTAATTCGAGCGAATGATAATGCGAACGATAGAGCACGGCCACTTCTTCGAGCGGCACGCCCTCATCGCGCAACTCTAAAATTCTAGCGGCGATAAACGTTGCTTGCTGCTCCGCGTCGCGGCACGGCACGAGCGCAGGATTCAAGCCGAGAGATGCTCGCGCGGCGCGCAAATGTTTCGGAATTTGCTTGCGGTTAGAGAGAATGGAGGCGTTGGCAACAGAGAGGATTTCCGGCGTCGAGCGGTAATTGGTTTCCAAGCGAAACGTGCGCGCCTCCGGGTAGCGTTTCGGAAACTCGTAGATATTCGTCCACTCCGCGCCGCGCCAAGCGAATATGCTTTGTGCGTCGTCGCCAACGACCATCACGTTGCGGTGACGCACCGCAAGCAGATCGACGATCTCGGCTTGCAACTTGTTTGTATCCTGAAACTCATCAACGAGAATGTGCTCAAACTGTTCGGCATAGAGATTTGCAACTTCAGGGCGCTCCATCAACAGACGTTTCCAGTTGAGCAACAGATCGTCGTAGTCCATCAAATTGCGTTCGCGCTTGCGCTCATGGTAGATGCGATCAACGCGCTCGATCTGACTCGACAGAATCTCAAAATGCGGATAGCGACGCGCCACGACTTCACCAATAGGCTGATCGGTGTTGGTTGCGAAGCTGATGATGTCGAGCAGAATTTCCGCTTTCGGGAAACGGCGGGCGCGCGTGTCAATGCCCGCTTCATCAACGCAAGTTGCGATAAGATCGCGCGCGTCTTCGGCATCGAGAATCGTGTAATTTGATTCGTAGCCGATGGACGCGGCGTGACGACGCAAAATCAGATTGCCGATGCGGTGAAACGTGCCGCCCCAGACGCGGCGCACGTCGCCACCCGTTAAAGATTCAACCCGGCGCAACATCTCGCGCGCGGCGCGATTCGTAAAAGTCGCCAGCATGATCGAAGCGGGCGTAACGCCTTGCTCGATAAGATACGCGACGCGGTAAGTGATCGCGCGCGTTTTGCCGGAACCCGCACCGGCGATAACGAGCGCCGCGCCCGGCGTCGCGGTCGCAACGGCAAACTGCTCTTCGTTGAGTTCGCTGCGAAAGCGCGCCAGACGCTCCGGCGCTGCGCCTTCGCGTTTGATGACGTATCGTTTCATCGCTCTACTACGCTTGGCTTATAGCACGTCGCACGGCGATCTGTGAATTAAGTTTTCAGTTGTAAACGCGGTTTGCATTCACGCGGAATGAAAGTTACGATGGAACCTTACCAAACGAACGAGCGAAAGCTGGCACGATCAATACTTTCTGAGGAGACTAGCGAGATGAAATTTCCGGGCGGATTCAACATGCAACAGATGATGAAGCAGGCGCAACAGATGCAGGAGAAGATGGCGAAAGAGATGGAGGAAATGCACGTCGAGGCTTCGGCTGGCGGCGGCATGGTAACGGTGCAAATGCGCGGCACGAAAGAACTCGAATCATTGAAGATCGATCCCGAAGCTTTGAAGGAAGGCGATGCCGAGATGCTCCAAGACATGATCATCGCCGCCTTTAACGAAGCCGGGCGCAAGGTTGACGAAGCGATGAAAGGCAAACTAGGCGGGATGCTTCCGCCGGGCTTAGGAAATCTCGGAAACCTGTTTTAAACAATACAAATAACACCCACACGTAGAAGACGATTGAGCGACAGGGCGAACGCTTCGCTTGTCGCTCAATCGTCTGTAACTTACTCAAAATTTTTATGCTTGATTACGCCGAACCCGTCACCAAACTCATTGATGAATTTAAACGCTTGCCGGGCATCGGGCATAAGTCCGCGCAGCGCCTCGCTTTCCACATTATGCGCGTGCCGGAAGCGGACGTTGAACGCTTCGCCGACGCGCTCAGGGAAGTGAAGCGCCGGATCGTTTTCTGCTCCGTCTGCAATAATTTGACTGACGTTGATCCGTGTCGCTTCTGCGCCTCAACCGCGCGCGACCGCTCCGTGATCTGCGTTGTCGAAGAGCCGTTTAACCTCGTCGCAGTTGAGAAGACGCGCAGCTACAACGGGCTTTACCACGTGCTGCACGGAAGCCTCTCACCAATTCGCGGCTTGGGGCCGGATGATTTGCGTCTGGCTAATTTGCTAACGCGCTTGAAGCCGGAGAACAACGAAGGCATCGAAGTGCGCGAAATCATCCTCGCCACCAACCCGAACACCGAAGGCGAAGCGACGGCGAGCTACATCAGCCGTTTGCTCAAACCCTTAGGCGCGCGCGTCACGCGCATTGCGATGGGGATGCCGGTGGGAAGCGATCTGGAATACGTTGACGAAGTAACAATGGATAAAGCGCTGGCGAATCGCCATGAGATATAACGAGGACTAAACCTGCGCCTTATTTGTGTGTCCTAAAGTGCAATTAAAAGTTTAGATGATGGTTCCCAATTAAGCTGTTTGCATGGAACATAAATGAGACTAAAACGATGAAAGAAATTAGCGCTCGCCTGTTGGCATTTCTAGCAGCTCTACTCGTTAGCTTATGTGTAGCATTGACTGCATATCATGTATCGGCCCAACAACAAGACAAAATCGAATATGGGGCGGTTTACGATTACGGTGATGGCAAAGCCAAATTCAAGGTTGTTAGTTGTAAAGGCAACGGTAAATTCGACTATTGCGATGTAATTTACCTCAACGAATATGCTCCGAATGGAATCGGCTCGCGTCAGCAAATCTATCGTAGTATGGTGTTGGACGACATTAGTTCGGGTTGTAAAGTTAAAGGAGGAGCCGCTGCCCGAACTGACGAGAACGGGCAAACAGGGCAGTCGCAGGAAGAAGCTCTGGCTGATAATCCTAAGCCAAATCAATCTACTACAAATAGTGGGACGACCGGCGCAGTAGCATGTTCCTCCTCTGACCCTGACTCAAACGGGAAAAATGCTTTAGAGAGAACTTTGAGAGGCGTTATTCGCAGAGCGTGGGAGAAGAAAGCAGCGGAAGGTTCGGATGGCGCGGTGACAATTACTTTCCAAAGGTTTAGTGTCAGCGCGCCGCGCGCTTGGCGACCCACAGCAACCGACGCATATTCGCAAGCCGACCCGAAAAAACCGATCTATCCGGTCAGGACGATATTCACGACTTGCACCGATTACCGCACTGCTATTACAAGGCGCAAAATGGAGCGGTTGTATGATTGCTTTACGCACAAAAACGGCGGCGTGCAATGCACACAGGTTGGAAGAACTGCGGGACTGATGGAAGACGAAGAGCAGTACATACCAAAACAATAGCGGCTGTTCGTCACAGCTTCTCTCTCATGCTTCTTCCTAAAGCTTCGAGCCGGGTGCTGTTCGCGCGGCGCAGTTCAAGTCCAGCGTTCAAAGCTAAATTCTAAAATCGCACGTGCTCAACCGGCGAGTTTTCTTTGCAATCCGAGCAGGCGTCACCGTTTTCATACCACTTGGCGTCAAATTCGACGAGCGATTTGATCGGCACGTCGTCAAGCATCTCCGGCGCGGACTTGAAGCGCACGACCGTGCCGCAGCCGACCACTTTCGCGCCGAGTTCGCGCACAATCGTTAAGGTTTCACGCAGGGCGTCGCCTGAGCGCACGATGTCGTCAACGATAATGCACGGGTTGATTTCGCCTTGGTTAACGTATTGCCGGAACATGCGTTTGCCTTCTTCGCGCTCCGCCCAGTAAATCTGTTCGGCGCTGAGAGCTTCGCGCACACCGAAGGCGACCGGAATGCCGCCGGGACTCGGAGAGATGACCGCGACTTTGGGAAGCAAACTCGAAATCTCTTTCTCGGTGCGAAACTTGCGACTGAGGGCGACGGCGAGAACGCGCGCCGTGTCGTAGTAGCGGAAGGCGAGCGGCATTTGAAAATAGTGCGGCGTGTGTTTGCCAGAAGGGTAAACGAAATGACCTTCGCGGTAAGCGCCGGTGCGTTTCAATATCTCCATTACTTGTTGGGGCGACGGAACGAGTTGAACCATGCTCTTGAGAATCTCCTACGCGAAATGAAAGATTGCGCCGCACAGCATATTCGCAATCGAAGCGGCTTTCAACTTCCGTCGAGCGCGCGGCGAATGAGTTTGTGCTGATCGCGCGGCAATTCTTCGGGTAAGTTTTCCGCGTCAAACCACGCGAGAGTTTTGATTTCGATGCTTTGCGGTGTGGCCTCGCCCCGCGCGCGGCAACGATAAACGATTTCCACCTGCTGCGGTCGCTTGTAGGTTCTGGCAAAAGCGATCTCTAAATCGTCGATCTCCAGATTCACTTCTTCACACAATTCGCGCCGGAGCCCATCTTGCGGATTTTCACCTGCACTGAGGAAACCGCCCGGAATCCCCCAGCCGCTACCCTTGCGGAAAACGTGTTTGAGTAACAACACCTGTCCCGCTTCGTTTTGAACAACGGCCGCGACCGTCACGGCGAAGCGCGGTTCAACGAGCCAGATGCTCCAACGTCTCGCTCTGACAGGCGCGCCGCGCCACAAAGTTCCGAGCAACTGCTTCAACATGTGCAGGCGGAGATGAATGTTAATGAATCGAAACGGTAATGAACGGCAGGCGCGGTTAAATTAATTCTCAATGTAACTCTCATTCGCTTAACTTTGCAGTTCACGAACCTGTAAACCTTCCGGCGCGAATTTCCAATCAAGCATCTCAACTCCCTCTTCCGCAATGAGTGCTTCTTCAACTCTCTCCGCCTGCCCTTCAGCGCAGAGGAAAGCGATGCAACCGCCGCCACCCGCGCCGCAAACTTTAGCCGCCTCCGCGCCATTACTTAAAGCCTTCTCGATCAATTTATCCATGTGCGGCGTCGTTACGTTCGGCGCAAGACGCTTGCGACCGGGATGCGCGGCGCGCATCGTCTCTCCGACTTCCCTCCAGTCGTTCGCCGCAAGCGCCGCGCGCATTCTTCTCGACGAATCGCGGATGCCCTCGAATAATTCAAAGAGCACCGTGTCGCCATCAATGTGCTTCTTCATGATCTCCCAATTGTTCGTTCCCGACAAGCGCGGCTCGCCCGTGTAGCAGATGCGTATGCGTCGCTCAAGCTCATCTGCATCCACGTCTAACTTTTCGCGCTTGATGCCTTCGGCGCGAAAGTGAAAGCAATTCGCTCCGCCGTGAAACGCGGCGAGGTAATCTTGGAATCCGGCGGGCACGCGGATCACGGTCGTCTCCAAGTTGGCGGCGATGGTAATGAATTTATGCTCATCAAAGCGGTTGCCGACGAAACGATTGAGCGCGCCGATCACGGCGATGGCGAGCGCGCTCGATCCGCCGAGTCCTGCGCCCGCCGGAGATTCGGCCGAGGCGATCAGGCGAAAGCCGCGCTCCGGTTTGAAGAAGTGAACGAGCTTTGAGATGAGTTCCAGACGCCGGTCGTGAACGAGGTTTTCGATCTCCGAGAGGTGCGTTTCAAATTGCACGTTGCGGTCAAGCGATTCAAGGATCACGCGCTCATCCACCCGCTCTTCAATGCGACAACGCGCGTAGAGCGAAATGGCGAAGTTAACGGTCGTCGCGCCTTGATGAAAAAGATAAAGCGGCCAGATGTCAATCGTGCCTCCGGCGAGATCAACGCGCGTGGGAGCAATCGATTCGATGATCACTTGAGGGAATAGATTCCTTTCAGGAAATTTTGATTTTAAATTTGCGATTTTTGATTAAGAACGGACTTCTTTTATACCAATTAACCTGTTATTTCAAATCGCAAATCAACAATCAAAAATCTAAAATTCAGTTAGTCTCCGTCGCTTTTGCTTTCGCGCACAACGTCGCGTTTTCGCGCCGCCTCTTTACGCCGTTCGAGCGCCGATGGCAGATGAATGCGTTCTTGAATTTCGTGTCCGATCTCTTGCAGTTTGCCCTGCGCGGCGTGTTCTATTTTCTGAATCTTTTCCGGGTCGGCCGTTTCAACTTTCTTGCCTAACCAATAGCGTTCGGCCACGTAAAACCCCGCGATGCCGACGATGAAGATGATAAGCAGGTAAATACCCCACTGATGGAAATCGCCGAGCAAATTCATCACCGCGCCGCTAAAGAAATAACCCGCACCGCTCAAGATAAAAACCCACAGAAAACAACTCGCCAATGATAGCAGCAGAAATCTTTTATAACTCATGCGCCCGATGCCGTAAAACACACACGACGCGGTGCGCAAGCCATAGATGTATTTCGAGAGAAAGATCGACAGCGACCCGAAGTTTTCCGTCAAACGCTCGACGCGCGTGCGCACGTGACGATAGAGCCGATACTCGCGCACGCTCGTCCCGAAGACGCGCCCTAGCAGATAAGCGATCTGATCTCCGATGAAGCCGCCGAGCGTGCCCGCGCCGAGCACCTTGGCGAATCCCCAACTGCCGAAAGCCGAGCCGTGCGCCAACGCGCCCGCCAGCAACAGCGTAATATCACCTTCGATCATGGCGAGGAAGAAGACGGCGTAGAGTCCGTATTGCCCGACCA
The DNA here is from genome assembly GCA_013695245.1 of Pyrinomonadaceae bacterium. Classification (GTDB taxonomy): domain Bacteria; phylum Acidobacteriota; class Blastocatellia; order Pyrinomonadales; family Pyrinomonadaceae; genus JACCYN01. Next base: position 8,025 of record JACDAW010000219.1, read on the forward strand.
TCTCATAAAAATAGTTAATAAACTCATCCATGAAAAAGTTTTATAAACAACTAACTTCATAACCGAGATGAATTTTATAAATTTGAATACTAACTCGCTATACACACCAGCATTGATTGCGTATAAGTCGCGCGTGCGCTTCGCTTGTCGGCCGTTCGCGCGCATAACTGATCAAGCGCACATAACCGTTTGCACATTCTACACGCAGAAGGGGCATGTTTGACAGTCCCTCAAACGCTTTGTTACGATCTTCGCTGCTCGAAACGCATTAAATCTTTCTGCGCCCGGCGCGCACTTTCCCGAAAGGTGGAAGCTCTGTGGCGAACAACTCAATCGCACAATCCGGCAATTACATCGGCGTTGACCTCTCCGCACAAACCCTGCGCGTCGCGCTCGTTGCGGGCGACGGACAAGTTCTCGAACGCCGCGAAACCGTTTTAGACGGCGAAATTGTGTCGCGCCAAACCGCAAGCATCGTTCAAGAATTGCGCGACCACGCCGCTAGCATCGAAGCCATCGGCATCGGCATCCCCGGACTCGTCAACCCGCAGACGCACGAAGTCGTGATCTCTTCCGGTATGCCTTCTGCTGAACATGGCAACCTGCAAGTTGAACTCTCAAACCTCACGGGACTTCCCGTCGCTTTAGAGAACGATGCTAACGCCGCCGCCTATGGCGAATACATCACGGGCACAGGACGCGGCAGCCGCAACATGTTTTACGTCACACTTGGACAAGGCATCGGCGGCGCGATCATTCTCGGCGGCAAACTCTGGCTCGGCGCATCAGGATTTGCGGGTGAGTTCGGCCACATTACGATTGACCCGGACGGCGCAGAGTGCGTCTGCGGCAACACGGGATGTCTGGAAACCGTCGCCTCCGCCCCCAATATCGTCCGTCGCACACACGAACGCCTTTTCCGCGACGGCACATCATCGCTTTCCAAACTCTCCATGAACCGCGACTTCACCGCCGCCGACATCGCCCGCGAAGCCCGCAACGGCGACGACTTTGCCCTCTTGATGATCGAACGCACCGGACGCTACATCGGCACGGCCGTCGCATCTGTCATCAATCTCCTCAACATCGAACGCATCGTCTTAGGCGGCGGCGTAATGGAAGCGGGCGACCTCATCCTCGACCCCATCATCCGCGAAGCCGGACGCCGCAGCTTCCAACCCTGCTTTGAAGCTACCCAAATCGTCGCCGCCGGACTCGGCGCAGATGCTGTTGCTATTGGCGCAGCGATGCTTGCGCGCGATGCGGAGCAAATCTAATAGGATTCGATAAATAGAATTTACTTTGTTGTCTTACTAGGCAGGAAACAAATGTTTCCTGCCTCTCTGTATTCGTTAGAATAAAACGAGGTTTACTTTATGCGCTTCCAACATATATGTGAATCAGGGGTAGAAAACTAAGAGATAGAAAGCAACTGTTAGTTTTCCGAAACAATGGATCATCAAGCCTTCGGTTGAACGAACCCGTCCGGCTCTTTGAATGTCAGTCTTGTCAATCAACCACTTGAAGAAACTTTCAATCGGTTGTCGCAGTCGACTCACCATCCGGTTGTAGTATTTCTCTGTCGCGCTTAACTCTTGGCCTTTCGACTTTTTGGTTGGGGCATACAGAGTAGTTTGTCGTGCTTCGAGCCACGCTTGAAAAATCGGCTCAAGATAGGCTTTATCGCCAATCAATGAACTGTCCGGCAACTCAACTTCCTGCTCTCTGACACTGCGTAAATCATGGACAGAGCCTTCTCGCAACCAGATATGTTTGGGGAGCGGAAGTGCCCCACAACGTCTCTGTGCAATGGCGTGGAGTCGAATGCCATGAAAGTAAATCTTTTTGCTGGCACAATAGCCAATATCCGACACGTCACGAGCGACCCGTGCTGCATAAGCGTGACCACCCTTTGCCAACATCACTGGCAGAGAGTCAAGCAGATGGTCAATTTCCGGCTCGAAGCTCTCCTTTAACATCTGCTGTAAGTAGCTGCCGATGGTTTGAAAAGTTTGCTCCATTTGATTCAGGCGCGCGACAAAAGTTTGATAAGCAGGTAAAGCTGGAAAGAACGCTCTCCAATAGTCGTCAATCAGCTTGTGAATCGCTTTCTTCTCAAACAACCCTTGAAGATGCCCGAACAAGTAGATTGTCACAAGCTCTTGAGCGGTGAAATGTGGCTTGGCATTGTTGCTCAAGCGTTGAAAACAAGTCTCTGAGCGGGTATCGTAAATATGGCAGACAAGCACATACAGTTGAATCAGTTGATTCTCCATCGCAAGAAAATTCTACCAATTCGGCTGGCTTGTCTGCCATTTCAACTCCTGATTCACATAATTACATAATCAAAATATGATTACAGCTTCATCCATGCAAAACGCACTGTGCGATCTCCTGCACTCGCGCCATCGTTATACCTTTTTGCTGTTCGATAGATAGTGGGTGATTCGTTGGCTCAAGTT
>JACDAW010000253.1 GCA_013695245.1 Pyrinomonadaceae bacterium
GAGCTTGTGCGCGAACTGCCGGACGCGGAAGCGGCGCGCATATTTTACGAGCAATTCGTAACAGAGCATCCGCGCGCCGCGCGTCTGTTTGAGCGAGACGAAGGTTTGCTCGCCGATGCGCTCGCGCTCGCCGCGTGGAGTCCGCTGCTGGCAACGACGCTTGCGCAGAATCCCGATTATCTTCAGTGGCTCGCGCGCGAACGCAGAGAAGTGCGCGTTAAATCCGCTGAAGAACTCGGCGAATCTCTGGGGCGTTTCGCCGCGACTCACACGTCGCTCGAAGGCGAAACTCTGCTCGCGCGTTTTCGTCGCCGCGAACTTCTGCGCATCACGATCCGCGACATTCGCCGCACCGCCACGCTCGTCGAAACCATCGAAGAACTCTCGAACCTTGCCGACGCCGTGCTTGCCTACGCGCTCACTTCGGCCGCGCAAGAATTAGATAATCGCTACGGCGCGCCGCTCTACAAGGATGAACGCGGGCGTGACCGCCGCGCCGCCTTTTGCATCGTCGCGCTCGGCAAACTCGGCTCGCGGGAGCTTAACTACGCTTCCGATATTGATCTACTTTTCCTTTATTCAGACGAAGGCACGACGGCTCCGACCGGAGAGCGAGCGCCGCTCACTAACCGGGAATATTTCAACAAACTCGGCGAGCGCACCGCGCGAATCGTCGGCGGAAGCGCATCGGGCGAGGCAGGAGCTTACCGCGTTGACTTGCGACTTCGTCCCTACGGGCGCGTCGGCGCGCTTAGTTGTTCGCTTCAAGAAGCCGTGCGCTATTACAACGAAACGGCTGAAGCGTGGGAACTGCAAGCTTTGATTCGCGCGCGCTCTGCGGCCGGAGCGAATGTGGTTTATACGCGCTTTGCCGAAGGAGTGCGGCGGCGCGTCTATCATTCAAGCGAGACAATCGCAGATGCGCTCTCGCATGTTCGTACAGCGAAGGAGAAGATCGACCGCGAGCACAATGCGGGCGCGCGTGGCTTCAATGTCAAACTCGGTCGCGGGGGAGTGCGCGAAATTGAATTCATCGCCCAAGCTCTGCAACTCGCTTTCGGCGGCAGCGATGTATGGCTGCAGCACGCGCCGCACACGCTCGTCTCCTTAGGTCGCCTCGCCGACCGTAAATTGATCACCGAACGCGAGCGAAGCGCGCTCTTCGATGCTTACACTTTTCTACGCACGCTCGAACACCGCTTGCAGATCGAACACGGATTGCAAACCCACACTGTGCCTGATGAGCCGGAACGCCGCGCTCTCGTCGCGCGCCGAATGCACTGCGCGCGCGCGCGTGCGCTTGAAGATTTCAATCATACGCTTATCGAACATACAACGAACGTGCGACGAGCGTTTGACCGCGTTTTCGACGCTGAGGAAGCTGCTGGCAACGCGCGCCGCGCCACTACAACACCAACAACAGCGCAACTTTCTGACGCTGTTGCGGCAGACGGTGGCACTGCTGGCTTAACGGAAAATTTTGATTCCGCTCCAAAGGAGGAGGCTATCGCGCAAATCTTCCACGCGCATTTTAAGTCTGCACAACACGGCGCGGGAGAGATAGCTCACTTGACAGAAGTTGTACGCGATACGGCAAGGGATTCCATTAACGAGAGGCGCGCGCTGTGGTTTGCTTCTCGCGTCGCGCAGTCGCTCGACAAATATGAAGGTCAGATGTCAATCACCGAGGCGCACTTGCGCGCGCTCGTGCGTCTGTGCGGCGCGTCCGAGTTTTTCGGTGAGATGATCGCGCACAATCCTCGCCTCGTTGCGCTTCTGCCCGTTAACGCAGAACAGCGCGTTCAGCATTCTTATGAAGATGTTTTTCAAGATGCGCTTCGTCCGGCGGAGAATTTCGGCGAACAACTCGCTGCGATGCGGCGCGCATGGGTTGAGATACTCGTCAATATCGGGGCGCGCGATGCGGCGGGCGAAATTTCAATGCGCGAATCAAACGCTCTGCAAACCCGGCTCGCCGTCGCCAGCATCAACGCCGCGCTTTCGATTGCCGCAAACGAAATCAGACGCCGCAGCGCCGCGCATGAAAGCACAGAAGCAGATCAGCGAAATGATGATGCACTCGCCTCCGCATCAACACGCTTGCCGCTCGCAGTGTTCGGCCTTGGACGGCTCGGCGGCGGCGGGACGGATTATGGTTCGGACTTAGACCTTGTGCTCGTCTATGACGGCGATGCAGCGTCGCCCATCGCCGGACTCACGCACCGCGAGGCTTACGCGCGCATCGTCGAAACTATGGTCGCCGCTCTTTCCAGCGTCACGCGCGAAGGCTCGATTTATCGCGTTGACTTGCGCCTGCGCCCCGACGGCAAAAACGGTTTGCTCGCCAACGATAAAAATTCGTTTCTCGATTACCTGCAAACGCGCGCCGATGTTTGGGAATGGCTCGCTTACGTGAAACTCCATTGCGTTGCGGGCGACCTCGAACTCGGCAGGGAAGTTGAAGAGGCGGCGCGCTGTGCCGTTCACGAAGCGGCGCAGAAGATCAACCCAAACGTTTTGCGCGACGAGACGCGCCGCGTGCGCGAACGTTTACGACAGGAACGCGCTGCGCCCACAAAGAGTCAGCTTGACATCAAGTTCGGCGCGGGCGGAATGCTCGACGTTTATTTCATCGCCCGTTACTTGCAACTGCGCGACAATTTGCCGGACGAAGCGGAAGATCGCTCAACGCTCCGCACGCTCGAACGTTTGCGCGAAATGGGATCGCTTGATGCCGCAAGCGGCGAAGCGATTCAGGAAGGTTACATTTTGCTGCGCACGCTCGATCACCACTTGCGACTTCTCGCCGGACGCTCGTCGCGCCTGCCCGCCGCCGATACCGCGCTCTTAAACGATCTCGCACGGCTCATGAATTTCGCTTCTCCCGATTCGTTCGTTAACACGCTACAGAAGCGCATGAGCGACATCCACGCCGCTTTCGAGCGCATCACCGCGCCTTAAAAACAAAGTGGAACAAGACGAATAGCTTCGCAAATCTCAATCTCGCTCAAACGTTTCGCGGCAATCGCTCGGTCGTTTCATAAAAACAGCGCACGCACCAGAGATGCTGTCCGGCGCGCTCTCGTAAAGGAAAATCAAACGCGCCGGGCAGACGGCGAACGATCTCTTGTTCCTCATTCGTCAATTCGCTCCACGCCCGCAAACGTTCCGCTCCGCAGCGCGGGCATGATTTTTCACTGCCGAACTTATCTGTTGTAAAGTCGCGCATAAAATTCAACTGCCGATTCTATCATGCTTAAACGGGCGGGAAACCTACAGAGCAAACGCTTCGACAAAATGCGAACATAACCATGTCGTTCGCGTCGTCGTCAGCCGTAACTGAAAACGATTTATCAATTCATTCGCGTCGCGATTTGAGGATCGCTACCAAAGCAAGTTAATATCCTTCTCGCCTTGAACAAATCCTCTGTGCCAAAAGAAAGCATTCTTGACGAATGATTCAAACGGGTCGCTCGATTCTCCGCCTCTTTTTTGTCGTTGTTATTTTCTCGTCTTTCGCCTTCGCGCAAAACGCGGATTCACGTTTTGATTTCTACACGCGCGGCCCCTACCGCGAAAACGTGCCGCGCCCGCAAACATTGCTTCGCTACGATGTCGGCGATTTTCACACGAACTACTCGCAGATGGAGCGCGTGCTTGAAAGAGTCGCGGCAGCGGCGCCTGAGCGTGTGCGCGTCACCGATATTGGCGAGACGAACGAGCACCGCATGATGCACCTCGTCGCGGTGAGCGCGCCGCAGTATCTGCAAAGACT
>JACDAW010000264.1 GCA_013695245.1 Pyrinomonadaceae bacterium
TGAAGCCGCTTACTGTGACGGATGCTTCTTTCGCCGGAGATGTGCTAAACGCCGGAGCGCGTCCCGTGCTGCTCGATTGCTGGGCTGAATGGTGCGGCCCGTGCCGGATGATCGCGCCCGTGCTCGATCAACTCGCCGCCGAGTCGGGCGGAAGATACACAATCGCTAAGCTCAATGTTGACGAAAACCCGCGCACGGCCGCGCAATTCGGTATTCAAAGTATCCCGACAATGCTTATTTTCAAAAACGGTCAACTCGTTGATCGCATTATTGGCGCACAGCCCAAGCAGGCAATCGCCGCACGTCTCGCCGCACACATATAAAACTGAGGGGCGCGAACGAGCTAATGGCGGTCGCCGTGACGAGAAAAATTGGGTTAATTAATGCCTTCAAGAAGCGTGCGCCCCGTTGCGTTACTGGGCGATTGGAGGCGGAGAATGGTGGCAAGCGTCGGCGCGAGATCGGCGGGCGTCGCGGCTTCGCGGTAGCTGCCACGCTTAAAGTTTTTGCCCATGACGATCAAAGGCACGTGCGTGTCGTAAGAATAGGGAGAGCCGTGCGTGGCGGTGATTGAATAATCGAGTAAGTATTTAAACGGCTCGTAAAGAACAATTAGATCGCCGCTGCGTCGCGGGTTAAAGCCGTGCGAGACGCGCCGCGCGATGGGGTCGGCGGCAACAGTAGTTGTGTTCGTTTCAAGCGCGGCGCGCGTGAAATAGCGCGCCATGCCGGGAACGGTCATCGCCGCTTCTCCGGCGACGCGCGCGACCTCTTGCGCGTCAACGCGGTCACGGCGAAGCGCGGCCGTGTTGAAATAGACGTTACCGTTTGTGAAGGCTTGAATGTAATCAACGGTCGTATCTTGCGAGCTGTTCGGGCGGTTGTAGCGGTCTTTGATTCCGGCGCGCATCGCCGCGAGCACGTCCGAAGCTTGGATGCGTCCGCCGGGAAGGTTGAGCGCGGCGGCATGTTCCGGGATGGGTGCGACGCCGTGATCGGCCGTAAAGGCGACGAGCGTGTTTTCAAGTCCAACGCGCCGTTCGATGAATTCGAGCAGTTCGGCGATCTGGCGATCCACGCGCAACGTCACGTCCATCGCTTCGTGGCTGTAGGGGCCGAAACGATGCCCGACGTAGTCGTTGGCCGAAAAACTCACTGACAGCAAATCCGTGTCGTTGTCTGTACCGAGATTTTCATTCTCAACCGCTTGCTTGGCGAAAGAGACGAGCATGTCATTTGAGAACGGAGAGTAATCGAGCGCCGCATAGAAGGCTGCATCCGGCTGTTTGCTGCCGCCGGTGATCGTGTGCGGGAAAGTGTTTGCATCCGTGTTTGTTCCCGTCTGCTCCCATGAGGGCGCATCCGCTCCGGCACGGCGCAGGTATTCGGATTCGGGCAGAAGACGCTCCCAGCGACTCCCGAAGAATTTGTCGGCGGGCTTGGCGTCGTTAAAGCGCGCGACCCATTGGGGAAGCGTGTTGAAATAATAGTTGCTTGAAACCATGCGTCCCGATTGCGTGCTAAACCAGTAGGCGGCGGAAGCGTGGCGTCCGGCGGGCAAAATAGCGGAGCGATCTTTGACTGAAATGCCGATTACTTTCGCGCGATTGTTCGTGGCGAGGCGTAGTTCGTCGCCGAGCGTTGAGACGAGTAAGCGACGCGGGCTTGCCGCGCGTTCGCCTTGCGTGCCGCCTAGTAAGATTCCGCCGTCGTCAGATACGCTCGTCACGTTTCGCCCCGCGTCGCGGTCAAACCATTCGTTGCCGATGATGCCGTTCTCCGCCGGCCACGTTCCGGTCATTAAAGTGGCATGACCGGGCGCGGTGTAAGTGGGCATGTGATCGTAGTTTGTGTTCGTCCACGACGCGCCGTTGCGCAACAGAAAGCGAAGGCCGTTCGGGGCGAAAAGATCGCCGAAGCGCTCAAAGTAATCGTAACGGAATTGATCGACAACGATGAGCAGCACGAGGCGCGGGCGCGCCGCTTGCGCAGTTGATGTTTGAGCGGTGGAAGTGTTTGCGCTCTCTGTGCGCCTATCATCCCGCGCACGACGTTGTTGCGCGTTTGCTGCGGCAAGCGGAGAAGAGAGGAGGATGAGAGATAAAGCGAAAACAAAAAACTTGCTTCCGCGCTCGCGTGATGTTTGGATCATTAGTTTTAAAGAAACCGCGCGTCTAAATTTATATGGAATGGATTCTCGAACGAGCTGTCATGATAACATCGCAATCAATCGCAATGCGAACGAAAAGTAAAATCGCATCAAACAACTAAGGAGCGCAATCGAAGTTGAGCGAACTTGATGCGGAGTGGAAACAGTTGCTCGCCGAAGCCGAACGCCGCGCGCGCCGTGCCGGGCGCGTTGACGTGGGCGAGTATTTAGCTTTGCGTCAATCGAACGACGAGGCGCGCCGCGCCGGAATTGAGTGGCTCTTTGAAACTTTTACGCGGCTTGCGGGTGAAGCGAATCGCGCGCAGGCGGCCGCCTTGAGTATTGAGCGCGACGACGCTTACCGTTTCCGCGTCGGCGCTTCAACAATGGTTGGAACGCAAGTAACGCTGCGTGCCGGAGAAGTTCGCGCGCTTCGCATTGCGGCGGGCTGGCCGCGCGCGCCTAAGGACGGAATCGTGCGCGGCGGTCTCGCCCGCGCAGAGATCAATCATTTCGGCGCTCCCAAACGCACTGAGCTACTTTTACTTGAGCGAGCGCAAGAGGAATTAAAATGGATTATCATTGTTGAAAACACAAACGCGCGCCGCGAATTTCTCGAAGAGAGCGCACGCCATCACATCACAATGCTGCTTGCCTGAAATTTAATCACACGGTTTAAGCTTATCATCACACGTTTTGGAACGCGCCTCGTTATCAAATCAGCAGTCTTATGCTTCATCAAGTCGCTAAATCGAAACAAATTTGCGCGGTTCGCCAATCCTTATATTGTTCCATTTCGCGGCACGGGCGTTGCTTG
>JACDAW010000182.1 GCA_013695245.1 Pyrinomonadaceae bacterium
GTCGTGCGGCACGGTGAACGGGTGGAAATCAATTGCGCCGATACGAAAATCGCGGCTCGTTGCGATCTCTTCGGTGCGGTCGCGCAAAATCTCGGTGCGGCGGCGCGGTTCGTCTTTAGAAAGATTGCGACTGCGTTCAGCGACGTAAGCTTCGCGCGTGCCTTCGGACATGAAAACGGGGCACGTCAACGTTTGCAGCAGCACGCGCAAACCTCCGGCGTGATCGCCGTGTTCGTGCGTAACGATCACAGCATCGAGTTGCGCCGCGTCTTCGCCCATCAATGCGAGTCGTCGCATGATCTCTCGTGCGCTCATCCCGGCATCAACGAGCACGCGCGTTTCGCCCGCGACGATGAGCATCGCGTTTCCGGTCGAGCCGCTTCCTAAAACAGTGAGACGCATACCCATTCAAGTCTATGCGACAAATAGCTTAGCTAAAAGCCACAATCCAACAAGCAAGGAAGAGACGCCAACGATCAGTAATTCGATCCGACGCCTAATTATCTCACCTTTATCGTGAGGATCGCCGATGATCTTGCTTATGTTTTGCTGTGCTTTCTTCGCCAAACCATGATTGAAGGCGATAAATATGAATCCGATGGCGACGAGAAACAGTGATAGCAGTACGTCTCTATAGTAGCCATCCATCTTCTTATTAAATCTCTAGACGCGCGCGATCAACTCGAAAGCCGTTCAAGTTTCCGAGCGCGCCGAGCGCAAGCGCGTCGGTCGTGAAGCGCGTCTGTGCGACGTGTTGAATTTCTTCAGGCGTGACGGCTTCAATGGCGCGAATGATTTCATCGGGCGTGATCCGGCGGCCGTGAATAATCTCTTGGCGGGCGAGGCTTCCGGCGCGCACACTCGAAGATTCGAGTCCCAGCAGGATTGATGAGAGCGCTTGATCTTTAACGAGTCGCAATTCTTCTTCACCAACTGGTTCGCGCACGACGCGGCGCAGTTCAACTAGAGAAAGGTCAACCACTTCGTCGAGTTTGTCCGGCGACGTTCCGGCGTAGATGTAGAAAACTCCGGTGTCGGAAAAAGCGCTCGCGCTCGCGCCGACCGAGTAGGCAAGCCCACGCTCTTCGCGGATGCACTGCCACAGGCGGCTTGACGTGCCGCCGCCAATCACCGAAGCCAACATGCTCGCGGCGTAGCGGTCGCGGTCGCGTGCCGAAGGCCACGGGGCAGCAATGATCAGGTGCGCTTGTTCGAGTTCACGCTTGCGTTCGAGCAGGATCGGCGCGGCGGGCGCGGGCGGATCAAAGGTGAATACGTTCGCGTTTGATAAATCCTTTGTCCGGCGCGCGTCGAAAGCTTTCTCAGCGAGTGAGACGAGTTGATCATGTTCGACTTGTCCGGCGGCGGCGACAACGAGGTTCGCGCCGTTGTAGGCTTGGCGGTAGTAGGCGAATGTTTTTTCTTGATTGAAGGTGGCGACCGTTTCGGCCGTGCCTTCAATCGGGCGACCCAAAGGGTGATCAGGAAAATAAGCGAGGTTAAAAAGCTCGCCCAAATATTCGTCGGGCGTGTCTTCAACCATTTTCATCTCTTCGATAATGACGCGCTGTTCGCGCTCTAAATCTTCCCGGTCGAAACGCGGGTGAACGAGCATGTCTGCGAGCAGATCGAAGGCTTGCGGAAGCGCACTGTCAACGACCTTGAGAGCGAAGCCGGTGGATTCGTGCGTTGTGTAGGCATCGAAATGCCCGCCGAGGCGGTCGGATTCAATGGCGATGTCTAAAGCCGTGCGGCGCGTCGTACCTTTGAAAACGGCGTGTTCGATGAAATGGCAGATACCGTTCTGCTCTACTGTTTCGTGGCGCGAACCGCGTCGCACCCAAATGCCGACGGTCACGGAGCGAAGTCCGGGCATGTGCTCGGTGATAATGGTCGTGCCGTTTGAAAGCTTGGTTGATTGAACTTTATCGGGCATTTTTAACTGAGAAATTTACGAGCGTCCTTGCCGTAGCTGTAAGATGTGTCTGAAATAAGTTAACAAAATATCCTAACACGCACGCGAAGGAGGGGCAAATTGTGGTTCGATTGAGAAATCGCTCTTTGTTTGGGGCAGCATTTATGCGTGATAAAGCCTTGACACTTTGCCTATAAGAGGCGGAAAATATAAGTCCTTAGCTCAAGCGGGGTCGCTTAATTGGTTCAAGCGGTTCGATGAATCGCCATAAAGCTAAAATTAATCCTATTCGCTTCAACTTCGTCGGCGAAAGTTGTCGTACATCGCTTGAGAGCGCGTCGCGCCGTGAAATCTTAGCGCGCGGCGGGAGGTCTTAAAGATCAATGAGAAAAACTTGGTGGCGCTCTAGTGTGATGATGATCCTCGCGCTCTTGTTATGCGGAACAAGCGAACGGTTCGCGTCCGCAGCAGCAACAACCACGGGCGAGAAGGACGGTGGCAAACGCTCCAACGCCCGCGCCGCGCTCGGCACGATCACCGGGTTTGTGATGGATTCGCGCGGTCGCCCCGTCGCGGGAGCCATCGTCTCATTGCTGCGCGAAGGCGCAAGTGAAGTTGTGAAGCAGGTGGCGAGCAACCGCGACGGAAGTTTCTCGGTGCGCAGCGCGCCGGGTCGCTACATCCTGCGGGCGTTCGCCGAAGGCTTTAACACAATCGCTTTTCCGGCTGTGCAGCTAAGCGCCTCTGACAATCTCGTTTATCGTTTTAATCTCGAACCTGCCGGACAGGGTCGCACCGTGCCGGAACAGCAACGCGACCGAAACGATCCGAAATACCGCGTCCGCGCAACGCAATCGCGCCGCTCGATCTTTAATCACGACGAAGGCGAAAACCCGCTCGACGTGGCCGGGAGCGAAGAAGCGCAAGAAGCCGACGCCGCAAAGACGTTGGGCGAGGAGGCGACGCAAGATCGGCAGAGCGCCCGTTTGCACGGCGTGGCGGAAACTTATTATCGCGCCACGGCAAGTGAATTCGTGCCGTCACACGCCGGAATGAATTTCGCCATCGGAACTGCGGCGGGCGACAATGTTGATCTAATTTTTGCCGGACAGACGGGAACTGCTGGTGCTCCTCAGCGTCTTGAACTGATCGCGCGCACACGCGTAAATGCCCGGCATCATTTGAATCTCGGCGTCGGCGGCGCGCGCGTTTTTACAGTCAGAGCGCGGGGCGCGGGCGGCGTTGAGGCAGGCAATCCGTTAAGCCAAATTTCAACGCGGGCGATTGACGAGTGGATCGTGAGAGACGGCGTAGTCGTCGTGTTAGGGCTTGATTATTCGCGCTTTATCGGTGGCAAAGGCCGTGTTAATCCGCGCTTCGGCGTGCAGTTCGATGCTAACGCGCGCACACGCTTGCGCGCGTCCTATGCTCCAGCGGCGGATGAGACGCGCGTGGCAATAGTTGACGGAATTGAAAGCGGCGCGATTGCGTTCGCCGAACCTGCGGCACAGCTTATCGGCGCAAGCGACGCTCCGGCGCGCGCTGAACGAAACACGCGCTTAGAGTTTGGCGTCGAAAGAATTTTGGACGACAGCTCAAGCATTGACGCGGCCGTTTTTCTCGATACGACGGACGGGCGCGGCGTCGGGCTATTGAGCGTGCCGGTTGATAATTTAACAGGCGAGGCGTCCGAGACTTTCGCAAAGTTTACTCAACAGCAAGGCGCGGCGCGCGGCCTTCGCGTAGTTTACGTGCGGCGTTTGAATCGTCACCTGAAGGCTTCGGCCGGTTATTCGCTTGGTCGCGGGCAGGAGCTTGCGCCGGATGCGTTTGTGGCGGCTGACGCGCGTCCTGATAAAATCTTTCGCAGCGGTTATTTTCAAACGGCGGCGGCACAGCTCGACGCCAACTTCGATTCGGGCACAACGGTGCAAGCCGTGTTTCGCTTTAGTCCGCGCGCCACCGTCTTTGCCATCGATCCTTTTGCCGGTCGTCTCGCCGTCTATGATCCTTCCCTGAGCATCCTCATCACGCAGGAACTGCCGACCTTCGGTTTGCCGGTGCGCGTCGAAGCGGTGGTGGACGCGCGCAACCTGCTTGACCGTCAGACGAGCACGGAGGACGGCGAAACGATTATCCTCGTCGGCGGCACGCGGCGGAGTTTGCGCGGCGGCATCTCGGTTCGTTTCTAACGAGCTAGGGGTAATTCAAAAAACTAAATTTCGTCCTGAATTTCCGATGCCCCGCGCCGCTTTAATGAAAATTAAGCCGCGCGGGGTTTAACGTTAAGCGCGCTGTTCTCCGAAAGTTCGGATAACTTACGAAAATCTGGATCACAAAATACCAAACGTTACTCTGAAAGGCGCTCTGCTTTATCATTAAGGGGTTGTGCGAAGAGGTTTTGCAGTGGAAGCGTAGTATAGATGAAAGAACGTGAGAGTTTACTTGCAGTCTTCAACGGTAGTGGAACATTGTTTGCTCACTAAACATAAGTTTTGCTCTAACAGGTGAGGAAACGTTGTGAAAAATTCGATGCTGACAACGCAAACGTGGGTGCTGCTCATCGCGGCGGCGCTCCTTGCTGCGTGCGGCGCGCTTAACGTCAATCACCGCTTGAGGCATCTGCCTCCGCCTACCGACGGCGTTGATTGGGCGATGACGAAAGACGGCGTCGTTGCGAAAGCAGTTGATCAAGCTCACGCCGGAGCGCGCGCCGGAATTTTGCCGGGCGACCACCTCGTTGCAATCAGTTTAGAAGGCGAACATTACGAGCAGCTTGAGGCAGCGGAAGACGTTCAAATTTATTTAGAAAAGGCCCGCATTGACGGAGATGTTCATTACCTCGTTGAGCGCCCGTCGTTTCCCATCGAGACAAGGTTTTACTACGCCGACCTTTACCGCCTCAATCCGTTTAGCGACTGGGCGGCGCGCGACGTCTATCTTCATTTCATTGGACTCATCTATCTTTTCGTCGGCCTCTTTGTTCTCCTCAAACAAGGCGGACGCGCGCCGTTTGTCGCGCATTTTGCAACGCTCTGTCTTGTCGCTTTCACGTTTCATTTCTATAAATCAACAGGCGCAGCCGAAGACATTGATTTAGCCGTCGCCTTTCTCGATAACGCTGCATTCATCTTTTTCGCGCCGCTCTTTCTTCATTTCTGCATGATCTATCCCGTGCGCCGTCATCTGTTTGACGAACGACGCTGGCGCGCTATCGTCATCTACCTGCCCGCCGTTCTAATGCTTGTGCTGCTGGTGCCATTCTTCTTCGCGCAGATTCCGCCGCAGTATGCACCGAAACGGCTCGGCGATTTTCTGTTGCAAGCGGAGTTTGCGCATTTCGCGCTGGCACTCGGCGTCGGCGCCGCGTTGCTCGCGCGCCGCTTCGTGCAAAGCAAAACGGCCATCGTGCGCCAGCAACTCAAATGGGTTGTGTGGGGATCGGGGCTGGCGATTGTTCCCTTCACGCTGCTTTATGTTACCACTCACATCTTCGGCAATGCCGCGAACGGAATCTTCAATTCGGCGAGCGAAAGCTGGCTGACGGACGCGGCCGTTTTACCGCTCATCCTGATCCCGCTTACCTTCGGCAATTCCGTTGTGCGTTATCGTTTAATGGATGTTGACGTTGTGGTGCGCCGCGCCGCCGTCTATGCTTTAACGACGCTGGCAATCGCTTTGATGATCGGCGCGGTGGTTGTGAGCGTCGGGTTTTACATGCTCGATCTGCGAATTGGCGACGGCGCATGGGCGAGTTTTGTGTCACTGCCGGTTATCCTTGCGGTCGCGGCGATGACGGCGATTGTGATGACGGCCGCGCCGCTTAAAAACTTTCTGCAAGAGCGCACGAACCGATTGTTCTACGGCGAGCGTTACGATTTGCGCAACGGGCTGCTCGACTTCGGGCGCACGCTTTCAGCTACGACCGCGCTCGACCCGCTGCTTGACGCGCTCGTTAGTCGTTTGCAGCAAGTCTTAAGCGTCGAGCGCGTAGCGATCTTTATCGAAGAC
>JACDAW010000302.1 GCA_013695245.1 Pyrinomonadaceae bacterium
AGCGATCTGCAACAGACCGTTGCGGCACGGTGAACAACAATCCGTTGATGATGAATGCGAGTCCGATAAGAAAAGCTGTGACACCAAGACTCATCAAGAACTGTGCATCAGGGTCTTTCAGCGTCAAAAGGAAAAAGCAGAATGTCGCGCCGAGTCCGATCAAAGCTATAACGACACCAGTGCGTATGCGGCGCAAACGTTTTTGTTGCGGCGATTCTAAAAACTTCTCGATCTCAGGCAGCACGTCCTCCGCGATCTTCTTCAATTCGCCAGCCGTTTTGAATTCTGTGATCTTCGCTGCGACAGCGCGCCCGATCTCATCGCGCGCCGACGCTGCTGAATTGGTCACCGCGTCAGGTTTTTCGAGGCTCGCGCGCACAATGCGCAAGTCGGTGCCGCACGCGCGGCAGTACTGGCTTGGCTGGCGTTCTTCAGAACCGCAACTCGGACAGAACATAGCTCACCTCCCCTTTGCCATCATAATACGTTCGACAGCCGCGCGCAGTTCAATTTCGATGTATGTTGCAGAAATTTATTAGAAATGTGAGTTGAAATTTCAAACGTAAAGCTCGTTTCAGTGTTTGAAATGGCGTATGCCTGTGAGCACCATCGCAAGTTTATGCTCATCCGCCGCCCTGATCAGTTCATCATCGCGCACAGAGCCGCCGGGTTGAATAATTGCGGTGATGCCATGTCGCGCCGCTTCGTCTATTCCATCGCGGAACGGAAAGAAAGCATCGGAGGCGAGCACAGAGTTTTTTATCTCCAATACCGCGCGCATTGCTCCGATACGCACAGAATCAACCCGCGACATCTGACCCGCGCCGACGCCGACGGTTTGACCCTCGCGCGCATAAACAATTGCGTTCGACTTCGTGTGTTTACACACCGTCCACGCGAAAAGCAGCGTCTCTGTTTCCTCTTCAGAAGGCGCGCGAGCCGTTACGACTTTAAGATCGTCGCGCGTGAGGCGGCGCGCATCCGGCGTTTGAACGAGCATCCCGCCGGAGATCGTTTTGTAATCCAGATCGTGTAAATTACCTCCCGCCGTGCGGAGGATGCGCAAGTTCTTTTTGCCGCGCAAAATTTCGAGCGCCTCCGCTGTGTAGTCGGGCGCAACAAGAACCTCGATGAAAGTTTCGACGACGGCGCGCGCCGCCCGTTCGTCAACCGGACGATTGAAAGCGATGATGCCGCCGAAAGCAGAAAGCGGATCGGTAGCCAGCGCGCGGCGGTAAGCCGTTTCAGGCGTTGAGCCTAAAGCCGCGCCCGCCGGATTCGTGTGCTTAATGATCGCGCACGCCGTTTCGCCGAAATCATTGACGAGTTCCCAAGCCGCATGTGCGTCAATGTAATTATTGAACGACATCTCTTTGCCGTGAAGCACTTCCGCGTGGGCGATGCCGAGACGCATGGAATCGGTAGCATAAAGCGCGGCCGTTTGATGGGGATTTTCGCCGTAGCGTAAATCCTTCTCTTTGCGCAGTCGTAGATTCAAATGCGGCTTCAGAACGTTCAGTTCAACGTTTGCTGTAGTCGCTTCGCCAATCGGTTCTGAAGCTCTTAACTCTGTCTCGCGCGTCGCCAATTTCGGGGCAAGATAGTTATAAATTCTTTGATCGTATTCGGCAGTGTGGAAGAATGCGGCGGTGGCGAGGCGACCGCGCGTTTGCAATGAAAGCGCGCCGCCCGTGCGTTGTAGTTCTCCAAGCACTTCGTTGTAAGTGTCGGGTGAGACGAGGACGGCCACATCGCGGAAGTTTTTAGCGGCTGAGCGAATCATCGCGGGGCCGCCGATGTCAATCTGCTCGATCGCTTCTTCAAGTGTTGTGCCTGCGCGCCGGATCGTCTCCGTGAACGGGTAAAGATTGATGACGGCCATGTCAATAGGTTCGATGCCGTGTTTGAGGCAGGCTTGTCGGTGTTCTTCCACGTCGCGGCGCGCGAGGAGACCGCCGTGTATGCGCGGGTGCAAAGTTTTGACGCGCCCGTCCATGATTTCAGGGAATCCGGTAACGTCTGAAACATCGCGGACAGGAATTTTAGCGTCGTGCAAAGCTTTCGCTGTGCCTCCGGTGCTAATCAATTCAACTTCAAGATGGCGCAGCGCGCGCGCAAAATCAATTAGTCCGCTTTTGTCCGACACGCTTAACAAAGCGCGGCGCACAAAGCGTAGTTCCGTCGGTGTCCGTTCAATCATGACTTCCTACTTAACAGTTGGTTCTTCGTTGATGTCGTAAGCTTTGCGTAAAACGTTCACGCGCAGGCGGCGACGTTTTGAGGTCACCAAGTTCACATCTATCGAATGATGTCCCGCTTGATCATCGTGAGAATAATAGCCGAGCATGTATTGACTGCGAAGGTCTTGGGCGATTGCGTCGAAGACGGGGGCTAAGAGAGGTTTGGCGTGCGGGTTAAGCGCAGCTTCGGGGTCGCCAATAACGAAAAATCGTCCGCCCGTTTCTTCAGCAAGTTTGCGAAACCCTTTCACTGCGGGGCGCGGCGCGAGCCTTCCACCGAGGGGAGCGAAAACAGGAAGATGAAGAACGTAAAAGGAAACGCCGCGTTTTGTCGCCGCTTCGATCACAGTAGAAAAGTTGGTTGAACTCGCCGTGTCCAAGCCGTCGCTAAAGAGAATGACGATGCGTCGTTCGGTTTGCGTGCGTGCTTCATCGGAATCATAGAGACGGACGGCCGTGAGCGCGGCATCGAAGATCGCGGTGCGTCGGTTTCGGAGCGCGAGGAAGCTGAAAGCTTGGTGAACTTGGTTGCGCTGGGTGGTAAACGGAAGAACGAGTTCGGGGCGGTCGGCAAAGCGCAAGCAGGCGAAGCGTGAGCGGTCGCCGAATTGCGAAAGCAGAGAAAGCGCTGCCTCGGCTTGTTGTTGCGCGATCTCACGCGCGCTGCCCGAAGCATCAAGCGCAAACACAACTCCGACGCGCTCCGTGCCGGAAGCGAAATAAGAAATCTCAACCGCGCGATTGTTGTCGCGGATGGCGAAGTCTTTCTGCGTAAGGTCGCTTATAAATCCGCCGCGAGAGTTCGAGACAAAGACAGGAAC
>JACDAW010000184.1 GCA_013695245.1 Pyrinomonadaceae bacterium
CTCGAATATCTTATGGCGCGCGTCGCCGCCGAACGCCCGCTTCAATCCGATGCTTTCACGAAAGCCGTGCGCGAGTCGGTGCCGAAAGCGACTTCGCTCCAACTGACGGTTTCTGTTACGACCAAGCTTGCGCGTCTTCTGCAAGAGCAGACCGGCCGCGAGGTAGCCGTTAACCGCATTGCGACCGCGATCCGCAGTTCGCTTGATCTTTCGAGCGTGTTGCAAACGACTGTGGCTGAAGTCGGGCGGGCGCTGAAAGCACAGCACTGCGCGCTGCGCGTCGAAGGCGAGCATGGCGGCGAATCGCTCACGCATTGTTACTTCCGCGACGAAGCGGCCGAAGCGTGTGAGCAGACGGAGGTAATGAGCGATCTGAACGCTTACGCCGTGCGCTTATCGGGACGCCACAAGCATTACGTTTTAGACGGGCGCGGCAGTTCCGACGCCGCGCATCACGAAGGCATTCGCCCCTTAGCGGCTGTTCCCTTCCTGTACCGCGAACGCTTTATGGGAATCCTGATGGTGCGCTCCGACGATCAGACGCGCGTCTGGGGAGAAAACGAAGTGCTGCTGATGCGCACGGTCGCCGACCAAGTTGCCGTCGCCGTCGTTCAAGCCCGACTCTTCGCGCAGATGCAGCAGCAAGCTCTCACCGACGGACTCACGGGCTGCGTAAACCGCCGCTCCTTCGAGATGCAGCTTGAGCGCGACATACACCTTGCGACGCGGATGCGCCAACCCGTCTCGCTGATCATGATCGACATTGACCACTTCAAGCGCGTTAACGACACCTACGGGCACGATGCGGGCGATGGCGCATTGCGCGAACTTGCCGCGATCATGCGCGAAGAATTGCGCGGCGTGGACACTGCTGCGCGCTACGGCGGCGAAGAGTTTGCGATCATCCTGCCGCAAGCCAGCATCGAGGGCGCGCTCATCGTCGCCGAACGCCTGCGCGCGCGCATCGAGGTCGCAGACGTTCCCGGAGTCGGGCGCATCACGGCGTCTCTAGGCGTCGCCACTTTCCCACTTCACGTCACCTCGCGCGATCAACTCGTGACAACGACCGATAAAGCTCTCTACAGCGCGAAGAATTCGGGGCGCAACCGCGTGGGGACTCCAGAAGCGGCGAGCGAGTTGACCGACGAGATGTTCGACGTGGCGCAAGTCGCCGCCAACGCTGCCGACGCGCAAACCTCCGCCATCTCTCATCTTTGATCTTTTCCGCGCGCCCGCCCCTTCTAAATCGAAACACACTTTCGCCAAGTTATTCGTTTATAATCTGGAATTTCCGTAGTTGGACGAAGCTCACCTTTTGTGTTCCGTAGGAAAATCGCGCATCATAGCTTCCGCGTTTTTCTAAAGAGCACACGCTGAAGTGGCTTCGCCCTTTATTCGATTTTCTGTTATGAGCGATATACGAAGCTTCGCCTTCTACTTCCGACCGTACAAAAAACAGCTCGTCGCCGGTATCCTCTGCATTCTCGCTTCGGTGGTCGTTGGTTTGCTAATCCCGCTTTACGTCGGGCAGGCGGTTGATGAACTTCGCGCAGGTGTCACTTGGGAAAAGCTTACGCGCTATGCGCTGACGATTCTCGGCATCAGTTTGATCAGCGGATTTTTTCTTTTCCTGCAACGCCGCATTCTGATCGGCATGTCGCGTCACGTCGAATACGACTTGCGCCAACACTTTTACCGACACTTGCAGAGTTTGCCGCTCTCGTTTTTCCAAGCGAACCGCACGGGCGATCTGATGGCGCGAGCGACAAACGATCTCTCGGCCGTTCGCCAACTTGCCGGGCCGATGATCATGTACACGCTGCAAACCGTGTTCGTCGTCATCTTTATTCTGCCCTTGATGCTTCGGATCAGCGTGCGCTTGACGCTCCTGCTTTTCGTCACGATGCCGCTCGTCTCGCTAACGGTAAAATATTTCGGGCAGCAAGTTCACGTGCGATTTGAAAAGATTCAAGACTTCTTCGCGCAAATCTCCGCCCGCGCGCAGGAGAATTTCACGGGCGTGAGAGTCGTCCGCGCCTACGCACAAGAAGCGTCTGAGATCAGAATCTTCAACGAACTCAACCGCGAATATGCCGAACGCAACTTGAGCCTCGTCCGCATTGACGCGGCGATGCGCCCGCTCCTGCAATTCCTCATTGGACTCGGCTACGTGCTGATACTTTGGTACGGCGGGCGATTAGCCGTTGCGGGCGCGATCACGGTCGGGCAGTTTACGGAATTTAATCTTTACCTTACGCGCTTAATTTGGCCGCTGATCGCGCTCGGCTACGTCGTTAATCTTTACCAGCGCGGCACGGCGAGCCTTAAACGTCTTAACGCGATCTTCGCCGTCGAACCTGCGATCAAAGACGAAGCGGGCGCGCATGAACAACCCGCCATCACGGGCGCGATTGAGTTTCGCAATCTCACTTTTCGTTACACGGAAACGAGTCCGCCCGTCTTGCGCGATGTAAACCTCAAGATTGATGCGGGTCAAACGGTCGCCTTCGTCGGGCGCACGGGTTCGGGGAAATCAACGCTTATGAATTTCATCCCGCGCCTCATCGAAGCCCCGCCCGGCGCGGTTTTAATTGACGGCGCGTCCGTGCGCGACTATCCGCTTGCGCAACTTCGCTCGGCAATCGGCTACGTGCCGCAGGAAACGTTTCTCTTTAGCGACACGCTCACGGAAAACATTGCCTTCGGCGTTGAGCAGTCGGAAGCCCCCGAGGTTGAATGGGCGGCCGAAGTAGCCGGACTCGCCGAAGACATTCGCGGTTTCCCGAAAGGCTACGACACGCTTGTCGGCGAGCGCGGATTAACGCTTTCAGGCGGGCAAAAGCAGCGCACCGCGATTGCGCGCGCCGTGTTGCGTCAACCTAAAATTCTCATTCTCGACGACGCGCTTTCCGCCGTTGACACCTATACGGAGGAAAAAATTCTCGCGCACCTGCGCGGTGTGATGCGCGACCGCACGAGCCTCATCGTCTCGCACCGCATCTCAACCGTGCGCGATGCGGACTTAATCTGCGTGCTCGATGAAGGACGCATCATCGAACAAGGCACGCACGACGAACTGCTTGCGCGCGCAGGCGAATACGCAGATTTATATGAACGTCAGTTGCTCGAAGAAGAGTTAGCCGCAAGTTGAATGCTCGCGGGGCAAGCGTCGCCTGACGTTTGAAAAAGGCAAACATGAACGCATCGCAAATATCGAATGAGACTGTTAATGCTCGCTACCGCGTGTTGCTGACAATTTGGTTTGTGATGCTTGTGTCAGTCGGCAATTTTTTTCTAATCGCATTTTTTGTTGCGCCGAAAAAGGGTTTTGAACCTGAGCCGAACGCCGCGTTGTCAATCACACTCGCCGTGCTTGCTCTCGCTGCAGTCGCGCTCTCCTTCGTGATTAAAAACAAGATGCTTGCGCGCGCACAAGCGGAGCGGAGTTTTGAGCGGGCGCGAACGGCATATATTGTGGCGATGGCGCTTAGCGAGATGGCGGGGATTTTGGGACTCGTCGCGCATTTTGCCGCCGGTGAACGACGTTTCTTTCTCTGGTTTATCATTGCCGCGCTCGCGCTTCTGTGGCACAAACCGCGTCGGGGCGATCTTATTATTGCTTCATAATAGCGAGTAAATTTAGGTTTCCTATTTGTTAATCATAATATGTCCACAGCCGTCAAAGAATTTCACGAAGAAGAATCGCTCGGCAAGACTTACGATGCGCAACTCACGCGCCGACTCTTAAGGTACTTGAAGCCTTACGCGGGTTCGCTTGTGCCCGCGCTTATCCTAACGCTTTCCTTGAACGCGCTCGGCGTCTTGCAACCAAAATTCACCCAGTGGGCGATTGACGGCTATATCATTCCGCGCGCGCTCGACGGGCTAGTTTGGATTGCGCTGCTCGCCGCGGGCGCACGCCTTCTACAGTTCTTGTTTTCATATTTACAGGCAGTGCTCTTAAATTCAGTCGGGCAGCGCGTGATGTACGATCTGCGCTCCGAGCTCTACGACAAGCTTCAGCACCAAGAGGTCGCCTACTTCGACCGCAATCCTGTTGGTCGCATCATGACTCGCATTACGTCAGATGTTGACGCCTTGAATGAGTTGTTCACCTCTGGCGTCACGGAAGTATTGGGCGACATCGTCATGATCGTGGCCATCGTCACCATTATGCTCTGGATGGATTGGCGTCTGACGCTCGTCACGCTCGTCACCGTGCCGATGCTCTTCGCCGCAACCGGATGGTTTCGCAAACACGCCCGACGCGGTTACGACCAAGTGCGCACACGTCTCGCGCGTCTCAACGCTTTTCTACAAGAGCACTTGTCCGG